>CAYWDY010000031.1:0-13625 GCA_964455985.1 uncultured Flavobacteriales bacterium | reverse complement strand
GATATAAGCATCCGTCTGCGTCGTCATCTGCAAAATGGAGATCAACGTCTGACGGTTTTGCATCAGTTCAAGCTCATCGAGAGAAGGCGGTGCCACTTTCAGGATCAATTCGGCCTTGTAGACCTCCTCCGGAGAATAACAAATCCGGGCTCCGGCCTCGCTGTAATCGGAATCCTGGTAATTGGAAGCAATGCCTGCCCCAGCCTCCATCAGAATCTCATGACCGTTATTGACCAATTGAGCCACCGCATCCGGAATAAGGGGGATACGGTTTTCCTGGAATGAAATCTCTTTAGGAATACCAATGACCAACTGACGATGCTGCTTACGGACAGCCAACAATTGCTCTTGCGGCAATAACACCGCAGAGGCCAGTGGATTGATTCCGGGGAATTTACTTTCAGCCATAGGAGAACTCTAGGATTCGGTCCGATCGGTCGACCAGAATGCGCACATCGACACGATGTTCGGGGATTAAATATATTGCTTTTTCAGGCCATTCCACCAAGCACCAATCACCGGAATGGAAATACTCTTCAACACCGATTTCAAGAGCCTCGGCGGGTGATTTAAGTCGGTACAAATCGAAATGGAAGACCCGCGCATGATCCACGCCACGGTACTCGTTCACCAGGGAAAACGTCGGGCTGCTGACGTTCTCCTCCACACCTAACCATTCGCAGAATCGACGAATGAATGTGGTCTTTCCAGCTCCCATTTCACCCGTGAAAGTCACCACTCTACGGTCACTGCAGAAGGTCCTTAGCGCCTGTGCCACTTGAGGCAACTGATCCACCGATTCGACTCGGAACGTCAGTTTTCCGGTCAGGTTTTCCATGGGGTGATATCGACGACTCGCGAACAAAAATCATACTCCTCCGCCTGATGGTTGGAACACACGACGATTGTACGTCCCTTCCCCCATTGGCTGATGAGCGTACGGTACCACTCCACCGCTGACCGGTCCAAATTGGAACAAGGTTCATCCAGCAACAACAAGGGCGTATCGCTTAAACAGGCAAGCGTCAGACGAACACGCTGCTTCATGCCGGAAGAAAACTGTCGTATAATCCGGTCGGCAGCGTGTTGCAATCCGCTGTGGAGAAGGACTCCTTGCTCCGTAAGTCCGGAGAACATCGGCTTGAATGAAAAGTGGAATCGGATAAGCTCAGACCAAGTCAGTTCTTCTGGAACCTCTAAATAGGGCGCCGCCATGACTTGGTGGAGATAAATATCTTCGGAAGTAACCCTTTGCCCAGCCAGGGACCAACTGATCTTTCCGTTTGAAGGAATCGAATACCCCGAAAGCAATTGGAGGAAGGTGGATTTTCCTGAACCGTTGGGACCAACAAGAGCGACGTGCTCACCGGAAGCGATTGACAGGGAGACATTCCTGAAAATCCATTCCTTGATGAAACGTTTACCCGTATCGGAAAGATGGATCTCCACTCCCATAGGCTCAATCTTCGTCGCGGGAATAACCTCGCATGATTCCCCGGGATGAGGAACGGACAAAATCGACAATGGTCTTGCGCTCGGCAGAATCAGGAACAGTTCGTTCAATCTCCTGGATAGCATTCGTGGCATTCAAGCCTTGAACGAACAACACGCGGTAGATGTCCTGAATAGCGGTAATGGATTCGTTGCTGAATCCTCTGCGACGCAGTCCGATCGTGTTTACCCCTACATAGGACAAGGGTTCGTGGGCGGCTTTGACAAAGGGAGGAACATCCTTACGGACCAACGATCCTCCGGAAATCATGACATGAGCTCCCAGTTGCACGAATTGATGAACAGCAGTCAGTCCACCGATGATGGCGTAATCGTTCACCGTAATGTGACCCGCTAAGGTTACTCCATTGGCCAGAATGCAATGATTACCTACGATGCAATCGTGGGCCACATGCACATACGCCATCAGGAGATTGTCAGTGCCCACCACCGTTTTTCCGGCAGCGGCTGTACCACGGTTGATGGTGACGTACTCACGGATGATGGTACGGTCTCCAACGTATGCATAGGTATTTTCACCCGCGAATTTCAAGTCCTGAGGTACTGCCGAAATCACGGCGCCAGGGTAAATCTGAACCTGGTTACCGATGCGGGCGCCCGGAAACAAGGTGACGTTACTGCCGATCCAACATCCGTCGCCGACTTCTACATCGTCGTGAATGACAGCAAAGGGATCGATCTTTACGTCCTTCCCCAGCTTGGCGCCGGGATGAACCCAATACATGGGCTGGGAATTACTCACAGGTGACAGGGGCTATAGAATGGTTATTTCTTATCGCGACGAACGATTTGAGCCATCATTTCGGACTCCATCACGAGACGGTCTCCAACGTAGGCCTTGCCGTGCATGTGACACAAGCCACGACGGATCGGAGCAGCCAATTCAAGATGGAATATGATAGTATCACCGGGAACCACCATGTCGCGGAACTTGGTGTTATCGATTTTAAGGAAATAGGTCAGGTAGTTCTCAGGATCCGGCACCGTATTCAGCACGAGGATACCTCCCACTTGCGCCATGGCTTCTACCTGTAAGACTCCCGGCATGACCGGTGCTCCGGGAAAATGGCCCGGGAAGAACCATTCGTTCATGCTGACACTCCGCACGCCAACGACGTGTTTGTCGGACAGTTCAATGATCTTATCGATGAAAAGGAAGGGAGGACGATGCGGAAGAATCTGCATGATGCGGTTCACATCGTACAACGGCTTGGCTGATGGATCGTAGTGAGGAACCTTGACCTTCAGTCTGTCCTTTTTGATCATCTCGCGGATTTGACGACCGAAGGCGACATTTGTCACGTGACCGGGACGGGCCGCCAGGATATGGCCTTTGATCGGAGCGCCCAATAGCGCCAGATCACCCACGATATCCAGCAACTTGTGACGCGCCGGCTCGTTGATGTAATGCAGTTTCACGTTATTCAAGAACCCCCGCTCGGCTTTGACATTCTCCTTCTTGAAGACGTTGGCCAAGTAATCCAATTTCTCTTGCGGAATGGGCTTATCGACTACCACGATAGCGTTGTTGATGTCACCGCCCTTGATCAGGTTATGCTGCAATAGCATCTCCAGCTCATGCAGGAAAACGAACGTGCGGCAGTCCGCAATCTCGGTCTTGAATTCACCGATGTTATACAACGATGCGTGCTGGGTGCCAAGGATGTCGCTGTTATAATCCACCATAACGGTAATCCGGTATTCGGGGCTCGGCACAGCCAACATTTCGGTGCGACGTCGGGTATCTTCAAACGTCAGGTTCTGATTGAGGATAATGTATTTTCGTTCAGCTTGAAGCTCTCGCGTGCCGGCCTTTTCGAGCAGGTCGACAAAGGGGCGTGAACTTCCATCGAGGATGGGCACCTCGGGGCCATCCATCTCCATGAGGACGTTGTCAATTTCCAGTCCGACTAAAGCAGCCAGTACGTGTTCCACCGTACTCACTTTGGCGCCATCCTTCAGCAAGGTGGTACCGCGGTCGGTATCGGTCACATAATCCAGGTCCGCTTCTACCACAGGCTGACCCGGCAAATCGACCCGACGGAATTTAAAGCCATGGTTTTCAGGGGCAGGAAGAAAGCGCAAGGTCACCAAAGATCCGGTGTGCAGACCGACTCCGGAAATGGAGACTTCCTGCCTGATGGTGGTCTGTAAAGAAGGCTTGGCGGTTTCTACTGGAAGCACTTCTTGCTCAACAACAGATTGATTCGTAGTCATTTATCAAGATTATGGCCGGCGTTGCACCCGTTATAATCCTTCAAAAATAGGAATAAAAAGCAAACGACCGCCCATGAGCGGCTGAGGGATTCCGATCAGTTCGTCGAAGCTCCCTTTTCCAGCGCCTGAATCCGTTTTTCAAGATCGGGAAGCTTTCGGAAAACGACATAGGTTCGTTTGTAATCCCCGATACCAAAGGCAGGGGAACCTTGAAGGATTTCCCCTGGGTTAACGATACTTGTTCCGATTCCGGATTGAGCAGCGATCTTGACCCCATCGGCCAAGGTGATGTGACCTACAATGCCAACCTGTCCGCCGATCATGCAGTTCTTACCGATCTTGGTTGAACCGGCAATTCCGGTCTGTGCCGCCACGACGGTGTTTTCCCCGATCTCTACGTTATGGGCGACCTGAATGAGGTTATCCAATTTCACCCCGCGGTGAATAACCGTCGAACCCAAAGTCGCGCGGTCGACAGTAGTGTTGGCGCCTATCTCCACATGGTCGTGAATGATGACATTGCCGATTTGAGCTACTTTCTGGTAATTGTTTTCACTGTTAGGAGCGAACCCGAATCCGTCAGCCCCAATGATGACACCGGCATGCAAGGTGCAATCGTGTCCGATGATACAGTCGGAATAAACTTTAACGCCGGGGAAGAGTGTGGTATTGTCGCCAATGGTGACATTATCCCCGATGTATACATGCGGATAGATTTTTACATTTTGTCCGATCCTGACTTGCTCACCGATGTAAGCGAAGGCCCCGATGTAAACATCCTTTCCTACAGTAGCGGAGGCTGAGATAAAGGATGGCTGCTCCACCCCTTTCTTGTCGCGACGTATCTGATTGTAGATTTCAAGCAGTTTGGCAAAAGCCTGATAGGCACTGTCCACTCGTACCAAGGTAGCAGTGACAGGCTGCTCGGGAACAAAACTACGGTCCACAATGACCACCGATGCCCGGGTCGAATAAATGAACGACGTGTACTTGGGATTAGCCAAGAAGGTCAAGGAACCGGGCTCCCCTTCTTCGATTTTACTCAATCGATTGACCTTGGCCGAGGCATCGCCATCGACGGTACCCTGCAATAAGTCACTGATTTGTTGTGCGGTGAATTCCATGTGTATAGAATGCCAAATTACGAAAAACGCCTGTAACAGACGAATCAATTCGGCTTGGGGAAACAGAGGAAGTATTTCTCCACCGTTTCGCTCAAGGCCTTGATGTTTAGTGTATCTGTAGCGTCGGCGATATCCAACACACGGCCATCCTTCATCAGAATCCGAATACGGTCGTCCTGATTGGAATAGGCATTGTTCACGATACTGCCTGAAATACAATAATAAGCGAGATGCTCAGACTGGATACCCAAATCAGACCTCAGCTTCTGCCGTACATGTTCCAAATCAGACTCCGTAAAAGGGACTGACTGAAGTTGAATACGGAACAGCCGCCTATGCATCATCCGATACGACAAGTCGGATAAAACAGGATCAATATGCTTGGACCATTGTTTCACGGAGATGGAAATATCACTGTCGTCTAACTCGGCAAAATCATCCAGAAACCGAGGATGATGGGTGAAATCCTCCAGGGTCACATCCTGGCTCAGAAAACTCTTCAGGGCCGGCGTGGAAAACAAATCGACTCCTTCGCGGGCCAACTCCTTGGCTCTACGAAGTACGGCGGTGATGAGGCATTCAGCACTGACCACTGTCTTGTGAAGGTATACCTGCCAATACATCAAGCGACGGGCCACAATGAACTTCTCGATGGAGTAAATCCCTTTTTCCTCTATGACCAATTGATCATCCTTGACCTCAAGCATCTTGAGGATGCGATCGAAACTAATAACGCCTTCAGATACACCGGTGAAAAAGGAGTCCCGGTTGAGGTAGTCGAGTCGGTCCATATCCAGTTGACTCGAAACAAGCTGATGAAGGAACTTTTTCTTATACGTACCCTTGAATATGGAGATGGCCATTTCCAGTGCACCCTCTAGGTCGCGGTTGAGACGATCCATGAAAAGGGCGGAAATGGATTCGTGGTGTACGCCCTGAACGATGGAGTTTTCCAAAGCATGGGAAAACGGACCGTGGCCGATGTCGTGCAACAGGATAGCCATGGTGACTCCTTCGGCTTCCTCCGCGCTGATGTCATGTCCTTTGGAGCGGAGCACATCCACGGCCAACCCCATCAAGTGCATGGCACCGATGGCATGATGGAAGCGGGTATGGTGAGCACCCGGGTACACCAAATGGGTCATGCCCAGCTGACGGATGCGTCGAAGACGTTGAAAATAAGGATGCTCGATCAACTTGAATATACGTTCAGACGGAAGCTGAATGAGTCCGTAGATCGGGTCATTGATGATTTTCAAATGATTCGGGAGGTATGACATGACAAAGGTCAAATATCGGATTAATGCGGCAGGTTTCTAAGGGAGTTGGTCTAAAAACAGCATTCAGGCAATAAGCGTGAATCCACTCCGTTATGGGATAAAATTCCCCCAAGCATCATGTACACTGCCTCCACGAACACTACCTTTACCTCACGTACCTTTCCCCCTGCACTCCTTATGGAAAAAATCACTATTCTTTGGGCTGACGATGAGATCGATTTGCTTCGTCCCCATCAATTGTTCCTGACCGAAAAGGGATATGAGGTAGTGACCGTCTCCAACGGAGAGGACGCCATCAGCAAGGCTGCCCAGCAACAGTTCGATATCGTTGTCGTGGATGAGAATATGCCCGGATTGTCCGGCTTGGAGACACTGAAAAGGTTAAAGAATCAGCATCCGGATTTGCCGGTCGTCATGATCACCAAAAGCGAAGAAGAGCATCTGATGGAAGAAGCCATTGGAAAGAAAATCGCAGATTACCTGATCAAGCCTGTCAACCCGAACCAGATACTGCTCTCGTTGAAAAAAACGTTGGAGAACAAGCGCATCGTCAGTGAAAAAACCGCTTCTGCCTACCAGCAGGAGTTCCGGTCCATCGGCATGACTTTAAGCGACCGACTCACCTGGAATGAATGGGTGGATGTTTACCGTCGTTTGGTTTTTTGGGAACTGGAATTGGAAAAGAGCGCTGATGACAGCATGTATGAGATTCTGGTAGCTCAGAAGAATGAAGCCAATAACTTGTTCGCTCGATTCGTCGAAAACAATTACCTCAAGTGGTTGAAGTCACCTGAGCAGGATACTCCGGTCTTATCCAGAGATCTCATGAAGCGAAAAGTACTGCCGGTGGTTGATAGCACGCAGGATCCCGTCTTTATGATACTCATTGATAACCTGAGATACGATCAATGGAGGGTTTTGCAGCCGCGCCTGAATGACTTCTTCCGGATTGTGGAAGATGACCTTTACTGCTCCATCCTACCCACCGCCACGCAGTATGCACGGAATGCAATTTTCGCGGGACTGATGCCGGTGGAAATAGAATCACGCTTCCCCTCGCTTTGGTTGAATGACGAGGATGAGGGAGGCAAGAATATGCATGAGTCCGAATTCCTCGCGGATACCTTGAAGCGTTTCCGGAAAGATTACAAATACTCTTACCACAAGATCACCAACCTCAGTGACGGAAAACGACTGGTCGATGAAGTTCCTCATCTGATGGACAACCGGCTGAATGTGATCGTCTATAATTTTGTGGATATGCTGTCTCACGCCCGGACGGAAATGGAAATGATACGCGAACTGGCGGATGACGAAGCCGCCTACCGTTCTCTTACCCTCTCCTGGTTCGAGCACTCCCCTCTTTTCGAAATCATGAAACGATTGGCGGAGCGGAAAGTCAAAGTGATCATCACTACTGATCATGGGACCATACGTGTCAAAGATCCGGTGAAACTGGTTGGAGATAAGTCGGTCAATACCAACCTCCGCTACAAACAAGGGAGGAATATGAACTACGACAAAAAGCAGGTTTTTGAGGTGAAGAATCCGGCGGATGCAGGCCTACCCAGACAACACCTTTCGCAGACTTTCGTATTCGCTCGTCGGGAGGACTTTTTCGCCTACCCCAACAACTACAACCATTACGTATCCTACTACCGGAACACCTTACAACATGGCGGTATTTCCTTAGAGGAAATGGTGATTCCCGTTGCCCTGCTGACTACGAAATAGTCTTTTTCCGCCTTTTTGGGCTATTTTGATGAAGATTACCTGAAGGCCTTCTATTTCATTCGGAATTCATAGGTGTGCTGCTACTTTTGGCAAAGAAATTGACATCGGGGTGTAACTTGTTAACCTCACGCACACTTTAACAAATCCTAAACCCGAATGACTATGAAAAGCAACTGGAAAAAACTCGTATGGGCCACTGCCCTATTCTTCAGCTGGACATTTGCCCATGCTCAAGATGCGGTAACTCCCGCCAAAGAAGACAATGCCAATGCACCTGAAATAACCTTCGAATCCGATGTGCACGACTACGGCACGATCAAACAAGGTGCTGATGGCAATTGTGAATTCAAGTTCAAAAACACCGGCAAGGAACCTTTGATCATTTCCAGCGCCAAAGGCAGCTGCGGATGTACGGTCCCTACCTATCCCAAAGAACCCATCATGAAGGGACAAACGGGTGTTATCAAGGTTCACTATGATACCAAACGTATCGGAGCCTTTACCAAAACAGTAACCTTGACCAGCAACGCCAAGACCGACACCAAAGTCCTCACCATCAAAGGCGTGGTGGAAGCCTCTGAAGAAGCTCCGGCAGATCAAGCCACCCCCTTCAAAAAAACCGGCGGCATGCCCCTGGAGAACAGCAAATAATCAATTCATTATCCCATCAAATAATTCTTAAAACCCACACTCATGAAAAAAGTAATCCTTGCCGTATCGATGTGCCTTACTATGGCCTTCGTGAATGCTCAAACGCCTTCAACGGCTCCTGTTCTTCAGCAGGAAAACAAAAATGCACCTGATCTTAAGTTCGATGTGGAAGAATACAACTTCGGAACCATCAAGCAAGGCGAACACGTGACCTACGACTTCAAATTCTCCAACGCTGGAAAAGAGCCGTTGATCATCACCGCCGCTCAAGGTTCTTGCGGTTGTACCGTTCCACAATGGCCCAAAGAGCCGGTTGCAAA
The DNA here is from genome assembly GCA_964455985.1 of uncultured Flavobacteriales bacterium. Taxonomy (GTDB): domain Bacteria; phylum Bacteroidota; class Bacteroidia; order AKYH767-A; family 2013-40CM-41-45; genus Pollutiaquabacter. The sequence continues at coordinate 4,787 of CAYWDY010000031.1, read as the reverse complement.
AGGCGGCCAAGGCACCATCCACGTTGAATTCAATTCAACCGGTAAAATGGGTATGCAAGACAAGACCGTGACCATCACCTCGAACTCTAAAGGCGGTCAGAAAGTACTTCACCTGAAAGGTAATGTCGAAGCTCCTCCGGCCGAGAACACGGTACCGGCCGACAAGAAGTAATACCATCAAGTTAATTCCTTAAATTTGAAGCCTGTCCTCACCGGACAGGCTTCTTTTTTAACCTCCATCCCCATGCCTTCGATTTCTTCCAAGGGTTTGCATATGCCGGCATCCCCTATCCGAAAATTGGTCCCTTTCGCCGAGCAAGCTAAACGGGAAGGCAAGCAGATATTCCATCTGAATATCGGGCAGCCTGACATCGAGACTCCTGAAGTCATGCTGAATGCCATCAGATCGTTCAGTCCGACCGTGGTCGAATACAGCCACTCGGCGGGAATCGAATCCTACCGCAAAAGACTGACCGAGTACTATAAGCGATATGATATCAACCTGGATTTCTCCGAAATCATGGTTACTACGGGAGGATCTGAAGCCATTGAAATCGCCATGATGGCAGCCCTGAACGAAGGCGATGAAGTGATCATCCCCGAACCGTTTTATGCCAACTACAACGGCTTCTCTACCCAAGCCAATGTCCAGGTGGTTCCCATCCGTTCGTATATCGAAAACGGATTCGCGCTTCCTCCCATCGAAGAATTTGAAAAACTGATCACCCCACGAACCAAAGCCATACTCATCTGCAATCCGAATAATCCTACCGGGTATCTCTATTCCAAAGAGGAGTTGGAATCACTTCGTCTGTTGGTCAAGAAATACGATTTGTGGTTGTTTTCCGATGAGGTTTACCGGGAATTCTGCTACGACGGCAAATCCTATTTTTCCGTCATGCAATTGGAGGGAATCGATCAGAATGTGGTGATGTTGGACTCGATTTCCAAACGGTACAGTGCATGTGGTGCCCGAATCGGAGCGCTGGTCAGTCGAAACAAGGAACTCATGGCGGCAGCTCTAAAATTCGCCCAAGCCCGACTGAGTCCTCCCACATTCGGCCAAGTAGCCGCGGAAGCCGCCATCGATACGCCTGCCTCCTATTTTGAAAAAGTTAAAGCGGAATATGTCTCCCGAAGAGACTTTGTGGTTGAAGCCTTGAACCGCATGGACGGTGTCTTCTGCCCAAAACCCAGTGGCGCTTTTTATTGCATTGCACGGTTACCGATTGACCATTCAGACCGGTTCTGCCAATGGCTGTTGGAGAAATTCTCCTACCGTAACAGCACCGTCATGTTGGCCCCCGCGACGGGATTCTATTCAGACCCGTCCTGCGGAACCGATGAAGTACGTATCGCCTACGTTCTGAATCTGAGTGATCTCAAGAATGCGATGGAATGTTTGGAGGAAGCCTTGAAAGTCTATCCCGGCCGAACTGTCGCTGAGGCCGCGGTGCATCACGCCCGGTGACAAGCGGACTCAATCGAAGTCCGTGTACATCAGGTATTTCTTCCTCAGTTTTTTGTAGGCATCCAGGGCTTCCTGCCAGGAAGCACGGATGGTACTCTCCGGACTGCCCGCTTCCAACTGTCGCCTTAGCATGGCGGTACCTGCTAAACTGTTAAAGAATGGAATAAAAAAAGTCGGCTGGTCCTTAGCTTCTTGGACAGCATCCATGAGCCATGATAATTCCAATTTGGTGGGTACGTTCAGCGGGGCTTGATAATTTCCGCGCAAATCTACGCCGCGACAAAGGGTATCCTGATACGGAGGATGAAGGGCGACACCCTTTACCGATTTCGGTGTAAAACGGAACGTATCCTTCAGGAAATAAGGAGCACCATATACTTCAAACGGAAAGGAAGTACCTCTTCCAACGCTCACAGAGGTCCCTTCAAAGAAACACAATGCTGGATAGGCATAAATGGAATTCATCACCGGAAGATTGGGAGATGGCCTGACCGGCAACTGGTAAAGATCCTTATGCGTGTAGTCTTTCACTGGAATAACGGTCAGATCCAACCGACGGCGTGTCCTCAACCAGTGTTCACCAACCAACAAACGAGCATATTCTCCCACCGTACATCCGTGAACAACAGGAATAGGGTTCATACCGACGAAGGATCGGTAGGCATCTTCCAAAACCGGCCCGTCTACGTAGTGTCCGTTGGGATTAGGGCGATCCAAAACGATGAGCGGCTTTCCCCTATCGGCGCAAGACTCCATGACATATTGCAGCGTACTGATGTACGTATAGAACCGTACGCCGACATCTTGTATATCGAACAGCACGATGTCTATTCCTTTCAGATCAGCCGCTTCGGGCTTTTTCTTTTTGCCGTAAAGCGATACGACTCTTACGCCCGATTTCGAATCGATGCCGCCGGACACCTTTTCTCCGGCCCCGGCCTCACCCCGAAAACCATGCTCAGGAGCGAAAACCAACCGCCGCTGAACACCCAGCCGCAGCAGCGTATCAACCAGATGAACTCCATTTATTTGAGATGTCGGATTAGCCACCAAGGCCACCGACTTACCCTGTAGAAGCGGAAGATAGTTATCGAAGCAAGCTGCGCCGACGGTCAAGTCTGAATCGGTCTTGAACCGAAATGCGGATTGCGCTATCGCTGCGACTGAAATGAGCAGAAGCAGGACTGTACAAAAGTAGCGACGGCTGATGAGCATAAGAACCGCTGAAGGTGTATCTTTAACACGTATACCTGACAAAACTACAAAGTTTATCCCGTGAGTCTTGAACGATTCATTGCACGCCGGCTGGTATTCTCCCAGGATCCGGAATTTCGGGTAGCCAAACCGGTGATGCGGCTGGCTACATGGGGTGTCATTCTGGGATGCTCGGTGATGGTGCTGACCGTTTGTATTGTGGGTGGATTCCAGCAAGAGATCCGACAGAAGCTGATCGGCTTCAACAGCCATATTCAGGTCAGCCGCTTCGATCGCAATTTCAGCTATGAAACGACGCCTGTCGTCATGACCGAAGATTCTATCCGGCTGCTCTCCCGTCTGCCCGGGGTGGCGCATGTGCAACGATTCGCCACGAAAGCAGGAATCCTGACCCGTCAGGGCCAGCTGCAGGGCATTGTCGCCAAGGGAATCGGGAGCGATTATGACTGGAGTTTTTTCAGTCGTCATTTGAAGGCAGGAAGACTCATCACCTTACCTCGAGAGGGAAAATCCTCAGAGATCATCTTGTCCACGCGGGTAGCCCGTAAACTGGCAATTTCCGTGGGAGATTCCCTGGTGATGCATTTTATCCAGCAGCCGCCCCGAGCCAGAAAATTTGTGGTGACGGGACTCTATGAGACAGGTATGGAGGAGTTCGACAAACTATATCTCTTCTGCGACATCCGACAGATTCAGCAGCTGAACGATTGGACCCAGGGGGAAATTGGCGGATTGGAAATACGCGCCGATGACTTCCAACGGTTGGATCAGACTACCGAAGCCGTTTACCAGTCCATAGGCTCCGATCTTAATGCCCGTTCTATCCGCGAACTCTACCCTCAGATCTTTGACTGGCTCAATCTCCAGGACATCAATGCCATCATCATCATTACCCTGATGGTCATCGTGGCGGGCATCAACATGATTTCCGCCCTGCTGGTACTCATGCTGGAGCGAGTCACCCTGATTGGAGTCTTGAAGGCCTTGGGGGCTGGTGACCGCTCCTTACGCCGGATTTTTCTTTGGGTGGCAGGATTCACCATTGGCCGGGGATTGGTTTGGGGTAACCTGATTGGCTTGGGGCTAGCTGCCCTTCAATATTTCTTCCACGTGATTCCCTTGGACCAAACCTCCTATTACATCGACTTTGTCCCCATCCGGTTCGACCTGGAACTATTACTCTTTTTGAATGCGGGAACGCTGATTTTAAGTCTGGGCATGATGCTGTTGCCGGCCCTACTGATTGGACGCATACGGGTCGTAAACGCCCTGCGATTCGGGTGATTAACCAATTTTTATCCGTATCTTTGAATGGCTTTTTTAGCCCGGTAATAAACTTGAGCCAAAGTATCATAAAATACTAATATACAATCCACTATAAAATGCAAAAGAACCCCCTCAAAAAGACATGCGACAACATCCTGGAAGCGATTGGCAACACGCCCATGGTACGGTTGAATAAGGTGGTCGAAGGCGTTCCGGCCACGGTCTACGCCAAGGTGGAAACCTTCAATCCCGGAAACTCCATCAAGGATCGCATGGCCGTGAAAATGATCGAGGATGCTGAAAAAGCTGGAATCCTGAAACCGGGTGGAACCATCATCGAAGGAACCTCCGGTAATACGGGAATGGGCCTTGCCATTGCATCGATTGTAAAGGGGTATAAATGCATCTTTACCACCACCGACAAGCAGTCCAAAGAGAAAGTAGATGCCTTGAAGGCGTTTGGCGCGGAGGTGATTGTTTGCCCGACCAATGTAGAGCCGGAGGATCCACGCTCCTACTACTCGGTGGCGGCTCGACTGAACCGTGAAATCCCGAATTCCTTTTATCCCAACCAGTACGATAACCTCTCGAATTCTCAGGCCCATTACGAACAAACCGGACCGGAAATCTGGGACCAGACTGACGGTAAAATCACCCATTTGGTGGTTGGCGCTGGTACAGGAGGAACGATCTGCGGCACAGCCCGCTACCTGAAAGAAAAGAACCCCGACATCCAAATCTGGGGTATAGATACCTATGGATCGGTACTGAAAGTCATGCATGATACCGGTGTTTTTGATAAAAGTGAGATCTACTCGTACGTCACCGAAGGGAT
>CAYWDY010000030.1:0-14003 GCA_964455985.1 uncultured Flavobacteriales bacterium | reverse complement strand
AAGCGATCGCCAGTATCCTTTCGGTGAAAAACGACATCATCCCTCCTACCATCAATCACTTCACGGACGATCCTGTTTTTGATCCCAAGCTGAACTTCACTTTCCATACGGCCCAACACCGTGTGGTGAATGCCGCCTTGAGCAATACCTTCGGATTCGGAGGACACAACGCCTCTGTGATTTTCCGCAAGTATATCGCCTGACCTACATCCGGCCGAACTCCACTGGTTTGAGTCTGCTTTCCTACATCCGGTATCATTTTTCCAAAGACCGCGACTTTGTCGCCTCCCTGCGCAACCTACTCGGTTATACACCGGAAAATCTCGCTGTCTATCACCTCGCTTTCCGTCATCGGTCCACGGCGGAAGAACATCCGTCCGGCATCAAATTGTCCAACGAACGCCTGGAATACCTGGGCGATGCTGTGTTAGGCGCCGTCATCGCTGAATTGCTTTTCAAGAAATTTCCCTTCCGTGAAGAAGGCTTCCTGACTGAAATGCGCAGTCGGATCGTCAACCGCGAGCATTTGAACCGGTTATCGATGAAATTGGGCATCAACCGGTTCGTGGAAGCTTCCATCGATCCGGGAGCTAAAACACGCTCCGCCTACGGCGATGCATTCGAAGCCCTCATAGGCGCCATATACATCGATCAGGGATACGAAGTGGCGCGAAAGATTATCCTCAACCGGATCGTGCGTCACCATATCGACTTGGAAGCGATGGAATCGTCCGATACGAACTTCAAGAGTCGACTGATCAATTGGGCTCAGCGCGAGCGAAAATCCATTTCGTTCGAACTGCTCGATGAAATCGAGAACGGAGGTAAACGTCTGCTCCGGGTTCGACTTCTCGTTGACGGTACCGAAGTGTCTCGTGGCGAGGATTATTCGAAGAAACGGGCGGAACAGATCGCCGCTGAACGCGCCATCCAAGCGCTTGATATCCCGAACAGCTGATCCGTATCATCACCGCTTTTAGTGAGTATCTTCGTGCTAACCATGGCGAAGACCATCCTACGGAATGACGATTCGGACTTTGAATTTCTGCTAATCGGTATCGTATCCTCTTACCGGGATTTCAGGGTTTGTCGAGAAATCAACCGGACACTGGAGATTGAATTGGAGCGTGCAGACGACCTGACCGTCGTAGATAAGAAACGTCAATCCGAGGCCGCCTTCGCCTTTTTTGAATTCACCAATGCAACAGAGGACCGTTTTGTTTTCGTTTCAAACAAAACGGAGAACGGGATGTTACTAGCAGAGCGAAAAGAATTCGACTTCTTCCTGGTCATCCAACCGGGCATGACATCCTTCGATGTAACCGAATTGGTTCAACGCCTTAAACCGATATCGATTATCCAGGCCAGTTATCCCATCGAAGTGATGGAGCTGAAATCCAAAGAGAACTTATTATTCTGATCCTTCATGAGTATTGCTTTCAACCGTACCAAAATCGTTGCCACCATCGGCCCGGCCTCTTCCTCTCACGAAACACTGACGGCTATGATTCGCGCCGGTGTCGATGTGTGTCGAATCAACCTGTCGCACGGCGAATACACACACCATCAAGAAGTAATTCGGACGATACGACAGATCAACCGTGAGCTCGGCACACACACGTCCATTCTCGTGGACCTGCAAGGTCCCAAGCTGCGCATAGGTGTTGTGAAAGACAACGCCATGGGTCTGAATGCCGGCGATGTGATCACCTTCACTACGCAGGAATGCATCGGAGAAAACGGAACACTGTACATGAACTACCAGCAGTTTCCCGCTGACGTATCCGTCGGTGAAACGATACTCATCGATGACGGGAAACTCAAGCTGCGTGTATTGGAAACCAACAAAGTGGACCGCGTGAAAGCGGAAGTGGAAAGCGGAGGCATTCTTTCATCGAAGAAAGGTGTGAATCTTCCCCGCACCAAAATATCCCTGCCGTCACTGACCCAGAAAGACTTGGCCGATCTTGATTTTGCATTAAGTATGGATGTGGATTGGATCGGTTTGTCGTTCGTTCGAAACCCGAAAGACATTCTGGAATTGAAAAGCATCATCGCCAGGGCTGGAAAAAAGGTACGTGTGGTGGCCAAGATTGAAAAACCGGAAGCGCTGGAATGCATCGACGAGATCCTCGCCGAAACCGATGCGCTGATGGTAGCAAGGGGGGATCTGGGTGTGGAGATGCCGATGGAGCAAGTGCCGACCATCCAGAAGATGCTTGTCCGAAAAGCTATCGCAGCGTTCAAGCCCGTGATCATTGCCACCCAGATGATGGAAAGCATGATCACCAACCACGCTCCTACCCGGGCGGAGGTGAATGATGTGGCCAACTCTGTACTTGACGGTGCTGATGCTGTCATGCTCAGCGGTGAGACTTCCGTCGGTCAGCATCCCGTGCGCGTCGTGGAGTACATGCGAAACATCATCACCACGGTCGAATCGGAATCCTATCCGTATAACCGCTTTCACGCTCCTGAATTGAATAGCGATACCTTCATCAGCGACTCGGTGTGTTACAATGCCTGCGTGATGGCATCGCAAGTGAATGCCAAAGCGATCATCGGCATGACGCGATCCGGTTATACGGCCTTTCAAGTAGCGGCTCAACGGCCCAACGCAGACATCCTCATCTTCAGTGATGTTCCTTCTCTGATGAGTGTCCTCAGCCTGGTATGGGGTGTCCGTTGCTTCTTCTACAGCCGAGCGATTCCTACCGACGAAACGATTGTCGAATTGCAGGATATACTCAAAGAGAAAGGGATATTGAACAGCGGTGATACGATCATCAACCTGGCCAGCATTCCGTTAGAAGACCAAGGCCGCACCAATATGATCAAGTTGGGGAGGGTGAAGTAATTCAGAATTCAGAATTGAGAATGATTACTGTTAATTCAGAATGATTACTATTAATTCATAATTCATAATTAATTCCATGTCTATTAACGTCAGTTTGCTGAAAGAGATCTGTGAGATCGCCGGTGCGCCGGGGTTTGAATCCCGAGTACGGGAGATCGTCGTGCGAGAGGTTACGCCTCATGCGGATGAAGTGTCCATCGACAACATGGGAAACATTACAGCCGTAAAGAAAGGCCGTGACCGTAAGCGCGTAATGGTGGCCGCTCACATGGATGAGATCGGATTCATCATCACCCACATCGACGATAACGGGTTTCTACGTTTCCATACGCTGGGCGGTTTTGACCCGAAGACACTCACCGCGCAGCGCGTCATCGTACATGGCCGTACGGATTTGGTCGGTGTGATGGGTTCCAAGCCGATTCACTTGATGTCGCCCGACGAGCGGAACAAAGTGCCACAGATTACCGATTACTTCATCGATCTCGGGTTACCCAAAGAAGAAGTGGTGAAACTCGTGCGCGTGGGTGACCCGGTGACCCGTCAACGTGAACTGATTGAAATGGGCAATTGTGTGAACTGCAAGTCCATCGACAACCGCGTTTCCGTATTCATCCTGATAGAAACCTTGAAGCAGCTCAAAGACCATCCGTATGACCTGTATGCTGTATTTACCGTGCAGGAAGAAGTCGGTATCCGGGGTGCGAATGTAGCGGCACACCACATCCAACCGGATTTCGGATTCGGTCTCGATACTACCATTGCCTATGATGTTCCCGGATCTCAGCCGCACGAACAAGTGACCCGTTTGGGGAAGGGAACAGCCATTAAGATCATGGATGGAAGTACGATATGCGATGTGCGCATGGTTGAATTCATGAAACAGACTGCTGACCGGCACAAGATTCTTTGGCAGCCGGAAATCCTTCCCGCAGGTGGTACCGATACCGCCGGCGTACAACGCATGGGAAAAACCGGCTCGATTGCAGGCGCCATATCCATTCCTACACGCCATATCCATCAAGTCATCGAAATGGCAGATAAATCGGATATCCGTGGCAGCATCGACCTGCTCACAGCGTGTATCCGAGAGCTGGATCAGCACACCTGGAATTTCTGATCGGTATTTTTGTGATTCGTTACTGGGAGTTCATTACCCGTCGAATAGCACTTACCACTTCTCATTCATCGTTTGTTGGCGCTCATCTTGTCGACTTGCAGTTCTCCGTCGGCATTGACATAGATCCGAAACGACTTGGAAAGTCGAGACCCGTCATCGTAGCATGATCCATCAAAAAGATGCAGCGTATCTTTATCGAAATAGTAGTAGCGCAGATTCAGGTTTTGTTCCCGGCCGTATTCAAAATAGACGGTCATCAATTTCCCGAAATTGGTGGTGGGATTTACAAAGAGCAGACTGCCGTAAGCGCCATAGTTGTTTTTCCATGAATGCTGCCGGAAGTAATAACATGAAAATGTTTTGACATCAGGAAGTCGGTACACACAGCTGTCCCAATTCCTGACTGCCGCCCAATCAAAGTAATTGGTATCGGCCACATACTCCTCATTCAGTTCAATCCATTCCACCCTAGCCAGCTTAGGTTTAACGATGGTCGGTTGTGCGTGAATTCGATGCAGAATACTTGTCAACGAATCGAAATCCTTTTCGTCGGGCGTTGAGGTCTCTTCGTACGGATCAATTTCCCAGAATTTTGGGAACCTGTATCGCGAAAGTCCGATAGCTCCAAAGGGAAAGGAAGCATTGACAGGAATAGATTCTAAGCTGTCCCTTTTTCCCGTTGCTGCTTTCAACTCACTGGAATCTGTCTGTTGGGTACTCTCGTTGTGATTGGAATCGCATAAATACAACGATAAGACATACATGATTAAAAAGAGGATGATGGCCCGAATGAGTCCCACTTTACGCTTCTCGGGTGCCTGATTCATGAGTGTCTATACCTATCGGTGAGGGAATAAATATCGGCATATCTTATTTATCGTTCCCGTTTTCAGCAGAAAAATCGATCTAAACCCTGGCACGAGGGCAACCTGTAAGATTTGATGGCATTTTCAATCACCGAAACTTCTATTTCCCGTTTACTTGTCGGAAAACCAATCTTCACATGACGCACTACGACCTCCGAGACGCGATCAACGTCTATTCACTCTTCACTTTTTCGGATGGCAGAAAACTGCCGGGTATGCTGATCAGCCGGTATAACATCAAGCAGGCATGCGTCGATTATTATTTCGTTCCACAAGAGAACATGCAAGCCTACAAGACAGCCTTCGAACAATACGATCGGGATAAATGCATGGACCTTATCGAACCGGTGACTCCAGCGGACCTTATGTCAATCAGTCCGGTAACGCTAAGTGATTTCAAATCCGTCATGCAGAACTTGGCCCCTGCGGAAAGCCGTCGTCAGTCGCGCTGACCTTTGCCGTAACGTCGACGCCATTGCTCGTTGAACGAACGGGCTGCTACTCGTGGCAATTCCCTGCGTTCGCCCCAGTTCTTCTTAAAGAAATTCTGCAACAAGAAGTTCTTCGCTTTGGCTCCGCCTTGATTCATCAGGCGGCGACTCAACATCGCTTTTTTCCAGAAAGAGAATACCCAACGCTCCGGTTTCGGGTTGGCATTTTGCGTCGCTGCATCCCGGCGGTTATACAACAAGAGCTTGTGAAGATCGATCCGGACCGGACATACTTCCGTGCATTTTCCGCACAACGATGACGCATAACTCAAATGCTTGAACTCCTTCATGCCGCGGTAATGCGGGGTGATGATCGAACCGATGGGTCCGCTGTACGTGGATCCGTACGAGTGGCCTCCTACTCCTTTATAAATCGGACAACCGTTCAAGCACGCACCGCACCGGATACAATACAAAGCCTGGCGTTGATCGGGCTGGGCCAACAGATTGGAGCGGCCGTTATCCAACAACACGACATACATCTCTTCCGGTCCGTCTGTTTCACCGGCGCTACGCGGTCCGGTGAGAATGGAATTGTACACCGTGATGTTTTGTCCCGTTCCGTGCGTCGCTAGAAGGGGCCAATACAGATCCAAATCATTGAGCGAAGGAATCATCTTTTCGATTCCTACAATTGCGATATGCACCTTGGGAAAAGCGATGGACATCAAAGCATTTCCTTCGTTCTCAGTAACCGCTACAGCTCCGGTATCGGCAATGAGGAAATTACCTCCCGTAATACCAGCGTCAGCACGTTGGTAGTTCTCGCGAAGTTTCTCGCGGACAAAAGCCGTGATCTGCTTTGGCGTATAATCAATGGGAAGTCCGTACTTCTCGTTGAACGTTTTAGCCACATCCTCCTTGGAGAGGTGCATGGCGGGTGTCACGATATGGTAAGGCGGTTCATCCCGCAGCTGTACGATGAATTCACCCAGATCCGTTTCAATAGATTCGATTCCCACTTTTCCCAAGGCCTCGTTCACGTGAATCTCTTCGGTGGTCATGGATTTTGACTTGACCACTTTTTTCGCACCGATACCCTGAAGAATCTTGACGATTTCCGTGATAGCTTCTTCCGCATCGTTGGCCCAAATGACCTTACCGCCACGCTTGATGAAATTGGCTTCGAATTCAATCAGGTATTTGTCCAGATTCTCCATCACGCGCCATTTCAAAAAATTGGCTCGCTGACGCGCCGTATCGAAATCGCGGTATTGTAGCTTTCCCTCGACGACCTTCTTGTCGTACTGCTGGATATTAAACGCCAACTTCCTCCGATGTTCGGCATTGAACACCTTTGTTTCGGCATCGACGAGGAATTTGACGGAAGAGGCGGACATAATACAAAAATACGAAATCAGCGGATGATATCGACTTGGTTCCGTAAGAGATCTTCCAACGTCTCCCGTTGGCGGATCAGGTGGGCCTTTCCGTCCAGCAGCATGACTTCCGCTGGCCGCAGCCTGGAATTGTAATTGTTGCTCATGGTAAAACCATAGGCACCTGCATTCATTATGGCCAATACATCGCCTTCTCGAACCGCCGACGGCCGGCTGTCGGATCCGAACGTATCGGTTTCGCAGATATAGCCAACCACGGTATAGATGCGCTGTTTACCCATCGGATTGCTGATGTTCACGATATGATGATACGCGTCGTAGAACATAGGACGAATCAGGTGGTTCTGGCCGCTGTCGACCCCGGCAAATACCGTCGCCAAGGTCTGCTTGATGACATTCACCCGAACCAGTAATACGCCGCTTTCGCTGAGCAGGTATTTGCCCGGCTCGAACCAAAGCTCCAGCTCGCGCCCGAACGTTTTACAGAATTCCTGGAATCGCTGGGTTAATTCTTGTCCAAGCTCTTGAATATCGGTGGTATAATCCCCTTCCTTATAGGCGACCTTGAATCCGCTACCGAAATCGATGAATTGCAGATCCATGAACGATTGGGACATGTCGAACATCAACTCGGCCATGCGCAGGAATACAGAAGAATCCAAAATCTCCGAGCCCGTATGGATGTGAAGGCCGTCGATGCGCAGCCCACAGCTTTTAACGATCCGCTCCACATGACGGAGTTGATAGACCGAGATGCCGAATTTCGAATCCATGTGGCCCGTCTGGATATGCGGGTTTCCGCCGGCCTGAATGTGCGGATTGAATCGGATGCAACAGGGAATCTGGGAGCCGTATTCATTCCCGAACAATTCCAACATGGAAAGATTATCGATGTTGATGCGAACCCCTTTGCTCACAGCCATGCGTATCTCTTCGAACGAAACACCATTGGGAGTGAACATGATCTGATCCGGCAAGAATCCGGCGCGAAGTCCGATCTCTACTTCTTCGATGGAAACACAATCCAACCCAGCGCCTAATGAATGAATGTACCTCAGAATGGACAGATTGGTATTCGCTTTACACGCGTAATGGATGCGAAGCTTAGTTCCGGTAAAAGCCTGCTTTAACTGATCGTATTGACGACGGATGACGGCGGCATCATAGACGTAAAGCGGCGTACCGTATTGTGACGCCAGCTCCGCCAAGTCAAAACCGGACGACATGTATTTTCCGTTGCTCAATTCCATAAGTCAGGCACGTATTGTGATAGATTCGTTTCGTTGTTCCAGGTGGTAACTAGTACCATGTATTTGGGTTATGCCAAGTATTCCTTCGACGGCTGTTTACGCTTTACGCTTATATACCGGTACAGTGCTGCACGGTTCACCGAAGAAGATGGATCGAACCACAGGCTGCAAGCGGGCTGTCAGGTGGACATAGGCAGAGGAAGGAACCGCATTGTCGCTACATCCCTTTACGACGACCCGCTGATCCCGAAATGTCTCCAGATCTAATCGGTCGATCGCCTCGGCATACAAACGACTTTCAAGAGCATCCAGATTCCCAAAGCAAACACGCGAAGCATACGGAGTCAAGGCGGAAGCGATCAGCATATACGACCACGTTGGTATGATGGCATCGGCCGAGCAGTGTACAGCCACCAAACAATCCTTGTATGTCGACCAGTCGTGCGCTTTGATGTGATCGCGGAATTCGATTTCACGAAGGATCATTCCTTGAAACAACCACGGAGCGATGTCCACCTGTTTACGTTCCCCTGGGGTCCGCAGCGTTTCCAGGTCAAACGACAACAATCCGCTTTCGGCTACTTTATTGGTTATCGGTTCCATGTCCGGACTCATTGGAGTTGCTTTCGTAGTTCGTCTTCGGCGATGATGCCTTGATGCGACCATTTCGCATCGCCTTGTCGGAAAACGGTGAAGACTGGAACTCCTTTCACTTTATACGCGGCGGCGACCTCCGGGCTGCGGTCCACATCGATCCTGACCACGACCGCCTTACCAGAAAATTCTTTCTCCAACTTATCGACGACGGGAGCCATTTGACGACAAGGTGCACACCATTTGGTATGGAAATCCACCAGTACAGGAAGGTCAGTAGCCAACAGTTGCTTGAACTCCTCCAGGGTCATCTTTTTGATATGAGTATCCTCCGTAGCTATGGATGGAGTGACGGAGTAACCAGCTCCTGACCATGCTGTGATTCCACCTTCCAGGTTATATACGTTCTTGAACCCGTTATTCACCAATATCGCGGCGGCCTTCGAGCTGCGACCTCCCGAGTGGCAGTACACATAGATATCTTTCGACTTGTCCATCAGGTTGATCTTCGTCTCGAAATCATCGCTGTAAAAATCAACCACACTGGCGTTGGGAATGGTTCCGGCGTCTACCTCCTCTTGCGTGCGAACATCCAGGATGATTCCTTTTCCGGTATCCACGAGTTGTTTGAAGGCTGAGACATCCACATTATGCACACCCGTCTGTTGTGCCTGCGAATTACAGGAAAGCGTGATAGCTACCGCCATCAACGGAAGGAAAAGGAAGGCAGGAATGGCGAATGGATTCCGTAATTTCATGGTAGACAAGATTATCGCATACAAAGATAGTCGCTTGCTTAGCGGCCGATACACTGAAAAAAATGATTTTTGAAACACCCCGGCTTTCATTTATCACTGTCCGATAGCAACTCCTTTTTACGGAAAAGAACCATTTCCCGAATCAAGGTGCGTGGCAGCCGTTCATCATGCCTGAATTGCACCGCTCCTTTGGAATGGACATGGTTTGACAGCTTATCCTCAAAGGCGCGCATACACGAAGGTGTCGGGTAAAATCCCACATGCCTTTCATACCCGGCAAAGTACACCGCAACCTTTCCCCGATAACGGTAGGCCGGCATGCCGTAAGAAATGATTTCTTCCGCATCGGGTAACGCTTTCGCGATCGTCTGACGAATAGCTTCCAAACGTTCGGCTACTACACCGGAAAACCGGCTGATGTATTCATCGATGCTATCCGGTTTTTTTGACTTCATGTTCAGGAACGGGCCATTGCCTTTATGTCGGGGACTTCCAGCACTGGCTTTCCTGTGGTTCCGTCCAAGGTCCGAATCATCGCTTTACCCAGCTCCGCCAAGGTTGAAATCGAATTCGGCGTTAGGCGGCGCATGACCGGAAATAAAAAGGAAAGGTATTTATAGAAAGAGAGTGTGTTCTCCAGTCCCGGAGTCGGTTCCAATATTCCGGGGCGGAAATTGAATACCGCTTTGAAGGGAAGTTTTTGCAAATCATTCTCCACCTTGCCCTTGACACGGGCCCAGGCCAAACGTCCTTTTTCCGTGCTGTCGGTTCCGGCACCCGATACATAGCAGAAAACCATACCCGCTTGAATGCGAGACAGCAATCCAGCTACATGCATGGTCAGGTCATAGGTGATGTGGCGGTATTTTTCTTTGTTCATCCCCACCGAGGATACACCTAAGCAGAAAAAACAAGCGTCGTAACCCGTCAACTGAGGAGCCAACGACTCCATATTCCAAAAGTCATCGTGTACGATCTCTTTCAACTTGGGATGAGAAAAAGAGCTTTTACGCCGCGTGATGATCAGCACTTCGTCGATCTTGTCGCTTATCAGGCATTCGTACAAAACGCCCTCTCCTACCATGCCGGTAGCCCCGGTGATGATTACTTTGCTCATGACGGCTTACCAGAATCCTAATTCCATGCGTGCTTCTTCACTCATCATCTCTTTGTCCCACGGCGGTTCAAACGTCAGTTCCACTTTAGCCTGGTTGACATCCGGTATGTTCCTCACCTTGTTCTCCACTTCAGGCGGCAATGTTTCAGCAACCGGACAAGCCGGGGAGGTGAGCGTCATCTTGATATAGACATCATTCCCTTCGTCCACACGTACTTCATAGATGAGTCCCAATTCGTAGATGTCAACGGGGATTTCCGGATCGTAGCACGTCTTCAGCACTTGGATGACGCGGTCGCGAAGCGGCAGCACGGTTTCTCCGGGTCCCGGTACGCCGGGGGTCGAGGTAGTTTCAATATTGCTCATGCCGATTGGGATTGATATCCGAGTGCATATAATTTCATCTGTTTAATCATGGCTGCCAGTCCGTTTGCACGCGTCACGGCTACATGCTGTCGTAACCCGATGGCATCGATGAACGACAGCTCCGTGTTCACGATTTCCGAAGCGGGTTGGCCGGAAAGAACGTTTATCAGAAGCGCGATTTCGCCTTTGACAAATACAGAGTCGCTGTCGGCCTCAAACCATATTTTTCCATCGCGCTCGTACGCGTGGAGCCATACACTGCTCTGACAGCCTTTTATCTTTCGGTCATCGGTCTTCCATTTCTCATCCAACGGAGGGAGCTTTTGGCCCAGCTCGATGATATACTGGTATTTCTCCGACCATTCGTCGAACAGACTGAAATCGTCGATGATTTCTTTTTCCCGTTCCTTCATTGTGCTCACGTCAGACAGCTAATAATTTTAGTCCCTTGCGAATCGATTCCACAAGGATGTCCACCTCTTGCTTCGTATTGTAAAACATGAACGATGCACGCAACGTTCCCGGAATTCCGAAATGATGCATGACCGGCTCTGCGCAATGATGGCCTGTTCGCACCGCTACTCCGCAGGTATCAAGGAACATACCGAGGTCCAGCGCGTTGATGCCCGGTATGATAAAGGAAATGACCGCTGCTTTGTGCGAAGCCGTTCCGATGATCCGAAGACCGTCGATTTCCAGCATATGAGCCGTTGCATAGGCCAACAGCTCTTGTTCCCAGTTCCAGGCCGCAGCACGATCCATCCGATGGAGATAATCGATGGCTGATCCCAACGCCACAACGTCGGCGATATTTGGAGTTCCCGCTTCGAACCGAAAAGGGATTTCATTGAACGTAGTACGCTCGAAGCTCACGCTGGCGATCATCTCTCCACCACCCTGATATGGGGGAAGCTCTTCGAGAATATTCTCTTTACCATACAACACACCGATACCGGTAGGGCCTAACATCTTATGGCCTGAAAAGGCGAGAAAATCACAATCCAACTCCTGAACATCGAGCGGTTCATGTACGACAGCTTGTGCGGCATCAACCATGACTGGAATATCCAGCGCATGCGCGAGTCGTATCATTTCTTTCACGGGATTAACCGTACCCAAGGCGTTTGAAGTATGAACGATAGAAACGAATTTGACACGCCCTTGCAGTAGTTCGGCATACGCCTTCATATCCAGTTCCCCGCGATCGTCCATAGGAATGGGAACCACATCTGCTCTTTTTTCGGCAGCGACCAGTTGCCAAGGAACGATATTACTGTGATGTTCCATGGCCGTGACAAGCACGACATCTCCCGCATTCAAATTCGTACGCCCCCACGTAGTGGCGACCAGGTTGACTGCTTCGGTCGTGCCTCGGACGAAAATGATTTCTCTTTCGGAACGGGCATGAATGAACTCTTTCACCTTGATACGTACCTCGTCGAATTCCTGGGAGGCTTTCTGACTGAGGAAGTGAACTCCCCGGTGAATGTTGGCGTTCGTATGGGAATAAAAATCAGTCAATGCATCGATGACACATTGAGGTTTTTGCGATGTCGCAGCATTGTCCAAGTACACCAACGGTTTACCGTAGGCCGTACTGTTCAGAATGGGGAAATCCTTTCGGATATCCTCCACGTGGAAAATACGTTTGCTGTCGACCGTCGCTTCTTTCATCGTTCAGACTTTCTGGCGCAGCTTCTGTTCCATGAGAACCATGAGCCGTTCCCTGAGCGGCTCGTAAGGAACCTTTTGTATGATGTCTCCCGCAAAGGCGATATTCAGAAAAGCACGGGCATGATCCTCGCCGATACCTCTGGACCGGAGGTAGAAAAGCGCCTCATCATCCAGCTGACCGGTGGTAGTACCGTGCGAACACTTGACGTCGTCGGCAAAGATCTCCAGCTGCGGCTTCGTGTTCATGGACGCCTCGTCGGAGAGTAATACGTTCTTGTTTGATTGGTACGCATTGGTTTTCTGAGCATCCGGGCGAACATGAATCTTGCCATTGAACACGCCGGTTGATTTACCGTCCAGAATACCTTTGTAAAGCTCATTGCTTTGGCAGTTGGGAACCGCGTGATCCACTAATGTGTGGTTATCCACCAATTGCTGACCGTCTGTACAGTAAAGTCCGTACAGGTAGGATACGGCATGGGGCTCCGAAAGGCGTATGTTCAGGTTGTTGCGAACCATGGCACCGTCAAGGGTGATGGTGGTGATGTGAAATTCGGAGGAAGCGTGTTGCTCTGCAGCGGTATAGCCGATGTGGTAGGACGTGGCGCCTTCCAGCTGGACGTTGGTCACGTCAAGAAGGGATTCACGCAGCGTGACTACTTCCGTGACTCCATTCGTAAACGCCTGATGCAGGGAGCCCAAGGTATGATGGCTTTGGATGAGTTGTGCCTTGGACTGAGGGGCAGCCACGAACAGGTTACGGGGAAAAGTAACGACCGGCCCTGCCGTCACATCGGTGATGAACAGGAAATGGACCGGACGATCAAGAATTACACCTTCCGGTACGTAAAAGAAAGCGCCCTCTGCCATGAATGATGCGTTGAGGTCGACCATCGTACCCGGAATCGCAGCAGCGACGTGGGTCAGGTGTTGACGAACGATGGGATGATCGGCATGGGCGGATAACGAACCCGCCACCACTCCGTCGGTCATCCCGTGAATTTGGGAGAGCGATTCGGAATATTTACCGTTTACGAACACCAGTCGGGAAATGTCTTCGCCGGCAATCAGCAAAGGACGGATATCTTCGAGCGTCAGCGGTGAAGACGGACTCGCAAAATCGAATGGAACGTTGGATAACGGAGACAGATTGGTATACTTCCATTCTTCTTCACGTATGGTAGGGAAACCGTGAGATAAGAATCGACCGAACGATGACTCACGCAACGGTTGATACTCGCTGGACAATCGGGAACCGCCGAAACGAAGGTAGACTTCCTGGTAATGTTCTGTGACGTTCATGTTTCTCGATCAATGAGTAGCGGACTCGACTTCGTCCTTGATCCAATCGTACCCTTTTTCTTCCAACTCCAACGCCAAATCTTTGGTGCCGGTCTTGACGATGCGGCCTTTGTACAGCACGTGGACGACATCAGGCACGATATAGTCCAGGAGACGCTGGTAGTGGGTGATGACCACAAACGAGCGGTCCTTGCTGCGTAAAGCGTTCACGCCTTGTGCGACGATGCGCAAGGCATCGATATCCAATCCGGAATCGGTTTCGTCCAGG
>CAYWDY010000029.1:8936-14092 GCA_964455985.1 uncultured Flavobacteriales bacterium | reverse complement strand
TCAATTCGTTGTCCGTGGCGTACCTTGGAAGTGAACAGCAATCGACCCACTTCACCGTCAGCCACCGGGCGATCCTCGTCCAAGGCCACTATTTCAAGATCGTGCAATCGATGATGAAGATGATGCACGCTTCCTTCGCAATGAAGGCACTGATAGCCCAAGGGGCCTGCATCGACCGTCCCATACGTCGCCGAGCGTATCAGAGAAACACCATAGGTTTCCATTAGGTGTTTTTTCTGTAAGTCACTGAAATGCTCGCCGCCGTAGAAAATCTTTTTAATGCCCCGGTAAGTACGCAAGCGTTCATCATTCTGTTGGAATAACTGAATGATGTAGGAAGGCATTCCCAACAAAGTGTCCACCTTGTTCTTTACGATGGTTTTACCAACGAGATCGAAATCGAAGCTCGCTCCCATGGGAAATTGGATGGCATGTAACTTTTCCAAGACCGTAAAGAAGCTGGTAAATCCGCCGTACAAGTTACCGGCATAAAACAGGTTCATGCATTTGTCATGCCGCGGGTCCAAACCCGCAGCAAAGAGACCCTCTGCCGCCAGTTCCATCTGCCTATGGTAGTCATCGTATGTGAAAATGGAAAGCTTGGGCTCACCGGAACTTCCACCGCTATAGAAAAACAGATCCGAATAGGCTTCGTCCACTTCCAACGCCTGAAAGTCACTCTTCTCCATGATCGGTTTCCCGGCGTCTATCAAGGAAGGGGACTCTTCTTCAAAAGACATCTTGCCTTGCAATCGCGGTTGCTTCAGAGAATCACAATACGATACACGCTGACAATACCTTTCTAGTGCATAGACTCCGTCGTGCGGCTCACCCATATAACCGTCGGTCATATCACCTAAGGCACGAACCCGTTGCACACCAGCGAGCAACAGCGTCTTGGTCAAGGATTCCACTTCAAGATGATTGGCCGAAAGTCCTACTGTTTGGAGGTACATCTTCAATGGACGAAGATTAGCCACGATTTGGGAAACAGGCATGGGTTTGACCCAGATGGAACGAAAAAGAGGAGAGGCATTCAAGCCCGGCGTGTCTTCAACAAAAATTCGCCATGAGCGATCGGAAGCCACCCTAAGTGAACTTTTACCGTCCACAGCAGCCAAACGCACTTGCTCGCTCACTACGGTAAGCTCAGCGGTCTCCTGCAGTGATGGCAGGGTGCGGGGAACGGCTGGTGATACTTCGGCAAGTGCTTGAGCCAGATCCGCTGCAAATGTGTTCAGGGCTTGCATATCCGCATTTTCTACAAACACACATTGGGGTGAAGAACAGGCGGCCTGTTCGTTGTTGCAGATTTCAAATGCCAAATGCCTAAGCATGGCTTGGTCTTGACGCGTAGCAGCACTGACATAAGCGAATGAAATCTTGTGCCCCCATTCCACGATACGCGCTCCCTTCGGAGCCATTTCGCGGATGCTCTTTACACTTTCTTCGTTACCCCATGCCGAAACCACATCAGCCACGGATAGCACATCCTTGAGATAGGCTTTCTCCGACGAACGTACCTTGGCAATAAATAGGTAATTAGCCAATGTTCCCGTCCGATCAGAGCGACAAAGCGCTTCATAAAAGACCGTTGCAAATGCAGTATCCTTACGGGCCAGCTTCAACACATTCACATTGCCGCTCATCAATCCTTCAAGAACGCCCAATACACCCAACAACGGAGAATTATTAGGAGTCACATGGACCAGCACTCCTAACGGATACCAGCTTTCGAATTGGTCTTTTCGGGGATCGATACGCTTCAGCTCGAAAGGGAACTCCGTTCCCAGTTCCCGGAATAGTTTGATGCGAAGTTGATCGGTATCGATGAAATCCATCAGGGCCATCAATGTGGTGTCTATATCTTCTTCACGAACATCCGAACGATCATTCAATTCACGACATAAGGCCAGATACAACTCATCCTTTGCATGGAGCCGAAGGTTGACTTTCTCCAACGCAGCGAAGAGCACCGTATGCGAAACCGGCGGCTGACACCAGAAGGAGGCTTCTTGATAGTGTCGGTAAAACAACGACTTGAATTCCTCATCGTCGACCCTCCGGCCGCGAAACAGGTTGGATCCTTCACTCATGATGATTTCCCTTTCAACAGTTCACTGGCTGCAAGTGCACAGCTTTTATTCTTGGAAGTTCCGGCACGACCATGTATCCGGAAGAACGGTGTTTCCCGGCCGCAACCGCAGCTTTCTCCCTCATGCAAAGAAGCCATATCACCCATGATCACCGAATGAGCCGGTACAGACGTAATATACGGCGATAAGAAATGAAGAAAACCCTTCTCGCCGTAGGGAAGCGGCGTCAGCGTTTGTACGTCGCGTATGAAAACACGGGACCAGACCGGAACATGGAATTCATGATGGCTGCATTCGATATACGGAATACAATGTTCTACGGACCCGTAGCCATCACTGAAGCGGTGATCGGGGATTCCCAGCAACTCACCCGCCAGACCATACAGGTCTTTTTTATCGATCTGTTTTTCTGCGTAGCCCTTCCATCCTCCACCGAACATGGTCATGGAATCAGGATGAAGCGTCAAGGAAGGCACGCCTAATTTTTGCATGCGTTCCAGAGTGAAATAGAAAAAAGCCGGAAAGCCGAATATTCTTACCGGTAATCCTTGTTCTGCAAAACGCTGCAAAGCCGCTATGGTACCGAAGACATCGAATTCATGCCCGCCGTTGCCTGTCAACTTAAGTGCATAAAAGACTTCATGTGCCGGGGCATACTTGCACAGGTAGTTATCCGTGTAGGCGGTACCCAACTTGGAAGAGGGCTCGGTTTCATACGTGAACAACAAGTAATTGCATACTTGTTCAGGAGTATTCCAGCCGTTGCCTTCAAAAATGAAATCGATCATGCGTTGGGCGGATTTGATCGACCATTCGTCGAAAAAGATTTGAGACTTCTGTCCCGTCGTTCCCGATGAAGTAAGGTGAAGAAATACCTTGTCGCGGTCCACGGAAAGTACCTCATGCGACTTGAAATAATGAGCCCATAAATGCGGTAAATGAATCAAGTCGTTAATTGTTCGAACAGTATCCGAGCGATAGCCGACAGATGACGCTAGCTTTGCATAGAATGCGGAATGACGTATATGCCAATCCGCAATCTCTTTCATAGCATCGACAAACAACTGATCGGCTTCCGAGGAAGTGATATATGGATCCGTCATCCCGCACAGCTGCTGTACGGAAGATAAGACCGAAGAATCGGGGACACTAAGCGGAAGGGCCATGAACAACTTGTAAGGTATCAAGATTCGATTTTCTCCAAGCATCGACGTACTGATCAATGTAGGGTTTGAACGGAGCGATGATGGCCATGCCTCGGAAATTGAGTGGCTCCATCGTACGACTGAGGAAGATGTAGTCGATGGGCTTGCCGTCGACTTCCTGCAGGGCCGGGTAGATGGCTGAGGGAAGGAATTGCCAGGCCAATAGGTTGTTGATGATGGCCAGCGAAGTCGTACGGGCAAGAACCTCGAGATAAGAAATTCCGATGCTGTCGCATAAGGTGAATAGCGAGTTGAGATGGCCCGTGAAATCAAACATGACTTTAGTCGAGGCGATTAGTACGCAATAACCATCCTGCTCACTGAAATGACC
This sequence comes from uncultured Flavobacteriales bacterium, assembly GCA_964455985.1. Lineage (GTDB taxonomy): Bacteria > Bacteroidota > Bacteroidia > AKYH767-A > 2013-40CM-41-45 > Pollutiaquabacter. Next base: position 10,460 of record CAYWDY010000029.1, on the reverse strand, counting down.
AAAAATATCCAAACGACCTTTCTTATCGGAAAAAATGATGTTGGGGCTGGCGAAAGGGAAGAAATATTCGGAGGAGGAGGTGAACTGTTCTTGGAATCGACGTTGTACGTATTCGGTGGCGCGGATGATCTCGAAATCCCATTCCTCATTGTCCGTCTCGGCGGTGGGCTTACCAGCAGGCGTAAACTGAGGCAGTTTAATTTCCGGAGAATAGTGAACAAGATTCTCGAAGAGTTTCATGGAAGCTGCGGTGGCTGGCAAGGAGATATCGCGTCGCTCCAGAACACCCTCACGAAAGCGAGCCATGAGCGTGACACTCTCGAAGCGGCTTAGTCGGTGGGCATTAGGGAAAATCCCCAAAGGCAGATATCCGTTTTTAAAAAAGACCATTTGCGGCCCTACGGAAACAGTTCGGGTCGTAGCATAAAGAGAATGAATGTCTTTTTCAGCCACCAACACCTGCTCCGTGACGGTTGAAACCAATCGGTGAGCAATCTTGTGCCGCTGATAATCCGGGTGGACTACCAATCCAACCACTTTACCCAATTTCAAGTCGATGTCTTTTTCGACAATAACCAATCCGGCAATCACTTTATCTTCAACAGCCCTGGCCGTCATCACCAAGTGATTCCTCTCATCCGCTATGGCAGCGCGTAAGACGCTGGGGTCCGTTCCATAAGAAATCGGATACTTGCTTCCGTATATCTTACGGTATAGCGTGAGGATCTCATCGACCTCCGTAACACGGGCGGGTCCGAGCTGTATGGTTACATCATTTTCCATAGGAAGGTTGTAAAAGGCGGGGTAACAATAGGCTGACCACAACAGTGATTGCACCGCAAATCACGGCGAAATGCGGCACGTTGACATACGGGAAGACCAGCCCTGTCAAGGACATGGAAAGAGGTATAGAGGCTACGGAAATGAGATTGACCGCCGTCATCACTGCGGGGACCTCATCTTCCTTCAACGAGGTCTGGAAAAAAGAAAGCACTTCGATGTTCAAAAAGGCATTGAGCAATCCGACCACGAAAAGCACGGATGCACCTTGCCACCACGAGGTAGTATACGCGAGCAGAATGAACAGCAAACCAAAACAGAAGGCGACTGTGGCAATCATACGTATCCGGACTTTGAATTCCAACCTCATGCCCGTCATGGTGTAGTAGGCAGCACTGGCTATAGCACCGAGTCCCATGGCACCCTCCAATGTACTCAACGTTCGGGCAGTCCCTGTATAAACCTGTTCGACGACCCAAGGGATGAAAACGAGTATCGGCGTGAAGGCAAGATTGATGAACAGGAAACTGCCTAGCATCCGTGCGATCTGAGGATGACTTCGTAGGACTTGTCGAACCGTAACGGAAGAAGCAACAGGGACAATCTCTGCAGACCTTGGTAATAAGGAAAGCCGGGATTGCAAGGCTCCTGCCCACAGGTAGCTGACGGCATTTACTAAGATCATTGTGGGAAGATCCATCCAAGTCAACAGCATCACCCCTATCGCTGCACCGAGTACGGTGG
>CAYWDY010000029.1:0-8926 GCA_964455985.1 uncultured Flavobacteriales bacterium | reverse complement strand
TGGAGTCAATTAATGCATTTAGTCCAACAACCTTATCCTCCGATACGACCAACGGCGGCAAGGATAAGATAGCAGGATTGAAAATGGCACTGCCTATTCCAATCAGAAAAGCAGTGACGAACAATGCCGTCAGCTCGCCCTGGCCATGCCAACCGAATCCTTTCAATAAGACAAACAAGAACAACAGCACGAATCCCCTGTAAAGCTCCGAATAAAGCACAGACCGCAACGGAGTGAGTTGCCGGATGATTCGGGTGGTGAAGAATGACAGGATCAAATGAGGCAAGAAACTGATGGCCAGAAACCACGGAACCACACGTATGGAAAAAGCGGTAGTCAGATACCAAACCAATCCAATGGTCATAACCTTATCGCATACCGCAGATACAAGTTGCGAAGAGAAAATAATCTGTACGTTCTTCTCCCTCAAAAGCGATTTCATGACTACAAGTTAAAGGTATTAGGGAAAAATAGGAAATGAATACTCAACCCGTCAGCGTCCAAAAAAGAAGGATGCTCCGAGTCTATACGTACGGACGTTATTGGTTAAATCCAATCCCATGTAGGCATCCAATAACAGCTTGTTAGGCCGTACCATCCAGAATAAATCAACTTCGCCGGCCCAGTACATCCTCCAGCCGGCACCGTAATCCATGAACGAAGGGGTAGGATTGATATACACGAAATGAGATTCACTGAAAGAGTAACTGGCGTTCAATTGCATTCCTAACCCATTGCCGGTTTTTTTGGTCGAATCCAAAATCAAATCCGATGACGGTTTTGTAACATGGATGTAACTGAGGCCAGGAAACATAGACAGTTTGGAAGAAACCGTGTACCCGATGATACAGCCTCCGGCCAACGACCACGATGTCGTTCCCAATCCTTTATCGAAAGATCCGGTCGGGAAACGTATATCAGCAAATGGCGCCAAAGCGATCACCTTCGAAGAAAGGTCGCGTTTGACGACGCTGAAATAACGCAGCCGAAGGTCGCCTAACCCAACGGATTTTTGATCGGGAGCAGCCAGAAACGGCACCTCGGCGAGGAACAAATTATCAGAATCCAACGCATATTGTATGATGAAGCGTATGCCATAGGTGGAACCGCTTTCCCGTTGGATGTACTCGGGATTGGGATTGATAAGCGTATACAGATTGGTCGGCTTGGAGGCGTCCACCCGAACCGAATCAGAGTTGTTGCTGGTTTGTTGGGCTACGATATCAAAAGGCACGAATCCATTGACTATAAAGAATGACAATAGCCATATTCCCGAATAGTTAATCAAGTAGCGAAATATGGATACATCCATTTTCATGTCTGAAAAATAACTAATTCAGCCGAGCCATTCACATCAATACAACATGATGTCAAAGTGCATGGAGCTTCTAAAACCGGAATGCCTTTACCGGGGCCCCGATCTCATTCCATAAAAAAAGCCGGCATCAAGGCCGGCTTTTCAAATTTCACAGGAAGGAATCAACCGATCTTGACACGCTTCATAGCAGTCACGCGGATGTCCTTATCAACGCTCTCCACGAACTGGCGTACCGTAATTTTCTCGTCTTTGATGAAGGCTTGGTTGTTCAACGTGTACTCGTTGTAGAACTTATTCACCTTACCCAGGGCGATCTTTTCAATCATGGCTTCGGGTTTGCCTTCTTGACGGGCTTGATCTTTGGCGATCTCCATTTCACGCTCCAGCATCTTGGGATCTACGTCTTCTTTGTCCACAGCTACAGGAGCCATGGCAGCCGCCTGCATGGCGACATCTCTAGCAGCATCGTTGTTGAACGATCCGCTGAAGCCGATCATAGAAGTCAATTTATTGCCGGGGTGGTTGTATACTACCACTTGCGCCGCATCGACGAACTGGTAATTCACTACTTCGATTTTCTCACCGATCTTACCCATCTGCTCTACGCAGGCATCGGCCACGGTAACTGCACCCAACGACATGCCCTTGAGCTCATCGATGGTTGTCGGATTCCCTGACATGGCCAAGTCGAGGATGGACTCACCGAACTTGATGAAGTCGGCATTCTTGGCTACGAAATCGGTTTCGCAGCACACAGAGACGATAGCTCCGTGTTTTCCGTCAGCGGAAACCTTTCCAAATACATATCCTTCTTTGGCTTCACGATCCTGACGGTTCGCTGCGATCTTCTGGCCCTTCTTGCGGAGCAGGTCGATCGCCGCTTCGAAGTCACCGTTGGCTTCGGTAAGCGCTTTCTTACAATCCATCATACCCGCGCCGGTCATCTGGCGGAGCTTGTTCACATCGGCAGCACTGATTGCAACTGTAGACATATTCTGATAATCAATAGGAGTTCAAACGTATTAACCTTCTACTTCGGCATCACCTGCTCCGGCGACCGGAGCTGAGGAACCTTCAGCTTCTGCTGATTCTTCTTCCTCATCTTTCTCCTTGTCGGAGTCCTTGTCCATCTTACGCTCGGAGAGACCTTCCTGGATAGCCTTCACCATGGTTTCCATGATGAGGGAGATCGACTTGGAAGCGTCGTCGTTGGCCGGGATGGCGAAATCCACTTGCGTAGGATCGGTGTTCGTATCTGCGATACCGAACGTAGGAATGTTCAATTTGTGCGCTTCAGCGACAGCGATGTGTTCTTTATTCAAATCGATGATGAACACGGCAGCCGGAAGACGGGAAAGGTCGGAGATACTGCCCAGAAAACGCTCCATCTTGGATTTGGCACGCGTGATCATCAGGCGCTCCTTCTTGGAAATGTTTTGGAAGGTACCGTCAGTCTCCATTTTCTCGTACTGGCCCATCTTCTTCACAGACTTACGTACGGTGGCGAAGTTGGTCAGCATACCACCCGGCCAGCGCTCCACGATATAAGGCATGTTGACTTTGCCGGCGGCGTTGGCGACGATCTCTTTCGCCTGCTTTTTCGTAGCGACGAAAAGGATCTTCTTACCGGACTTGGCGATCTGCTTCAGAGCAGAAGCGGCCTCGTCGATCTTAGAAACGGTCTTGTACAGGTCGAGGATGTGGATACCGCGGGCCTCCATGAAAATGTAGGGGGCCATTTTAGGATTCCACTTGCTCTTCAGGTGACCGAAGTGTGCGCCCGCATCGAGCAATTCTTGATAGGTGACTCTTGACATGGAGAGTATATCGTCTAAGGGTTTGTAACAGGGAGGGATTAACGCTTGGAGAACTGGAAGCGCTTACGAGCTTTGCGTTGACCGGGCTTCTTACGCTCGACCATACGAGGGTCACGCGTCAACAGGCCTTCTTTGCGCAAAGGGGATTTGTTCTCTTCACTGACTTTCACCAGGGCACGGGCGATTCCCATGCGGATGGCCTCGGCCTGACCACGGATACCTCCGCCCATTACGTTGACCGTAATGTCGTAGGAGGATGCCGCATTCACGACGGACTGGGCCTGCGTGCAGACGAACTGCAGCGGACCTACCGGGAAATAGGTTTTGTAATCGCGGTCGTTGACCGTAATGGTGCCATTGCCCGGCTCAAGGTAAACACGGGCGATGGAAGTCTTTCTGCGGCCGATGGTATGGATCATGGCTGATATTCAATTCAGAGGTTAGGCGATCTTGATGGTTTTGGGTTGCTGACCGGCATGAGGATGCTCGGTTCCGGCATACACGTACAGGTTGCGGAAAATGGCGCGACCCAAACGGCCTTTCGGCAACATACCGCGTACCGCCATCTCAACGACTCGTTCCGGATGTGTAGCCAACACGTCTTTCGGCGTGGAGAAACGCTGTCCGCCGGGATAACCCGTGTGACGGACATACACTTTATCAACCAGCTTGCTGCCGGTGAAACGGACTTTGCCGGCGTTGATGACGATCACGTTGTCACCACAGTCTACGTGGGGCGTGAAGCCTGGCTTGTTCTTGCCACGTAGAATCATGGCTACTTGCGTGGAAAGTCGTCCTACTACCATGTCGGTGGCATCAACAACTATCCACTCTTTCTTCACGGTCTTCGCATTCAACGATACCGTTTTGTAACTTACTGCGTCCACTTTTCCTTGATTTTTAAGGGTTTTGTAATGGAAAGGGGTTTCCCCGGAGGGGTTGCAAAAGTAGGCTTTTTTTCCGGTTCTCCAAACGAATGGGGAAATATCTTTTCCAATTTCTCCTGTGGATGAACCCGGAACGGATTTCCTCTCCCCTCGCCGATTCCCCGTATTTATACAAAAACGTTGAAATACAGCTTGTTATGATTTATCGGCCGACGAAGCTAATCCCATCTGACGGTACAGGCCATACGCCCGAATCGTGAAGCCGCCCCAATAAAAGACCAGGAAGGCAATCACCCACAGGATGTCTGTCTTCAGCTTGCTCTCTTGGGTCAGGTAAAAAAACAACGACCCGCCTAAGAAGGCATAAAAGCAGAGGTAAAGGGCCTCCAGAAAAAAAACCACCGGTCCCGACCGGCGACGTTTGAGTATCCGGACCGTAGTCATACCAAGGCCGCAGATTACCAAAACGATCAGAAGGACAGTGACGGGAGTGGGATTCATCATGCAAATGAAAACAAAATTGGTCGTCATTTGTATCCTCTTCTCATGAATTCTTCAGCACGCGTACTCATCACCGGTTCTTCCGGCTTCCTCGGAGGACTGTTGGCTCAGGCGCTGCAGAAATCCGGAGATACTCCCCTCGGACTCTCCCGCTCCGGCCACACCCGCCCGCCGTTCGAAACGGGCTACCGCTGGGACCCGTCCCACGGATTCCTAGATCCCGAAGCCCTCCGCAACACGGAAGTGATTTTCCACCTCGCCGGGGCCGGTATCGCCGAAAAACGTTGGACCGCCTCTCGCAAACGGGAAATCCTGAGCAGCCGCGTGGAACCAACGCGACTGCTGTCCGAACACCTGCGGAAACACCCCCATCGGGTACACACGATTGTCGCCGCTTCAGCAACCGGCTACTATGGCGATACCGCCGAATCGCTTTGCGAAGAGAATCGCCCGGCAGGCGATGGATTTTTGGCAGATACCTGCGCCGCTTGGGAAAAGGCCTTACACGAATTGGCCTTGCCCGGAATTCGCCTGGTCATCCTCCGCATCGGATTTGTCATCGACCGCACCGGCGGTGCATTGCCCGTCATGGCTAAACCCGTACGCTTTTTCCTGGGTGCCCCCTACAGCAACGGACGACAATATATTTCCTGGATCGACAGCGAGGACCTTGTCCGACTTTTTCTGTTTGCCCGAAATCAACCCGCCATGCACGACACCTTCAACGCCGTTGCGCCTCAACCTGTGACCAACCGCGAGTTCATACGCGGATTGGGCAAGACCCTGCATCGCCCAGTATTACCGATCGGCATACCCGCCTTTGTATTCCGGCTTATGCTGGGAGAACAGGCAGACCTTGTGCTGCACGGACAACGCGTGTCCTGTGCTAAGACCCTGGAAACCGGATTCCAATTCCTTTACCCCGATCTCCTGTCTTCCCTCGATCATCACGAACATAACCGCGCCAGCGTATGACCGATTCCTCTACTCCCATCAGTATCTTCTGGTTTCGGCGCGACCTGCGGCTGCACGACAACGCCGGATTATTCCATGCGCTGCGCTCCGGCCAACCCGTACAGCCCATTTTCATCTTCGACCGAAATATCCTCGACAAGCTCGAGAATCAGGACGACCGACGCGTGAATTTCATTCACCGTCATCTGCAAAAGATGCAGGAACAACTCACGGACATGGGATCGACGCTGTGGGTCTTTTATGGAAATCCTCAAGACATATGGAATGATCTGGTCCGGAAAAACAACATAACCGGTGTATTCACCAACCACGATTACGAACCGTATGCCCGTCAGCGCGACGAACAGCTTCATGACTTCTTCGCCTCGAAAGAGATTCCGTTCCACACCTTTAAAGACCAAGTGATCTTTGAAAAATCTGAGGTGGTGAAAGATGACGGTACGCCGTACACCGTCTACACGCCGTACATGCGCAAGTGGCGAAGCCGGCTTGAGTCCAAAGACCTGGCTTCGTACGACTGTGAAAGTCTCTTCTCCTCCTTCCGTCGCTCTGCACCGCGCGATATTCCTTCGCTCAAATCGATGGGCTTCCATACCTTATCCTTCGATGAGCCGGGACTGACACCGGCGGAATCTTTGATCCGACACTACGGCGACACCCGCGACATTCCCGGTATTCAGGGCACCTCGCGGTTAAGTGTTCACCTGCGGTTTGGAACCGTCAGTGTACGTGAACTGACACGGCTAACCTTCCCCTGGAGCGACAAGTATGTGAACGAACTCATCTGGCGCGAATTCTACCAGATGATCTTGTGGCACTTCCCGCATGTGAGTAAACGGGCATTCAAACCACAGTATGATCAACTCGTATGGCTTAACAACGAATCGGATTTTAAAAAATGGTGCGAGGGCAACACCGGCTACCCGATCGTGGATGCCGGCATGCGTGAGCTGCTGGCGACAGGGCACATGCATAACCGCGTACGGATGATCACGGCATCCTTCCTGACCAAATTCCTGCTGATCGACTGGCGATGGGGAGAAGCTTGGTTTGCACGGCACTTGCTCGACTTCGAATTGGCCAGCAACAACGGCGGCTGGCAATGGAGTGCCGGAACGGGTGTGGACGCGGCTCCTTACTTCCGCATATTCAACATGGACGAGCAGACAAAAAAATTCGATCCTGATTTTTCTTACATACGCAAGTGGGTTCCGGAATTCCAAGAATTGACGTACCCACAACGCATGGTCGATTACAAGATGGCGCGGGAACGATGCCTTCATTTCTACAAATCCGCGTTATCGGCTGACACAACCAACTCCTGATCATTGGAAATACTTGTCCGGCTTGCTATCTTGTCGGAATGAAGTTTATCCATCTGGTCGGTATCTGCATCCTGATGAGTGTGTTGGTTCGGGGACAGTCGTATCAGCCGTTTCCTGCCGATAGTGTGACGTATTTCCGAATGGGGTTGGTACAGGATGTCTATCCGCCAGGATGGTTTTACCGATACTCAGACTCTCCCATCAAAGCCGCACGCATCGATTCCGTGATGGTGCAGGGAGCCGACCGTTTGCTATTCCCTTTTCGCACTTGGCGTGATACAGCAACCCTGTTCATGACGGACTGCGGACTACGCGACGGTCCCGGCTGGATGGGCGATCACATCCTGGAGTCCATCAACGGAGATGTTTTTCTGTTCAGCATAAACAACGACACCGTACTCATCCGTTCACAAGCCAACTACCTTGACACGTGGACGTTCATGCGATTCCAAGGTGGATACGTTCAGGCGACGATGGACAGTCTATTTATGCTCAACGTGAATGGAACCTCCGATACGATCAAACAGATTCGGCTTTCTGTTTTCGATACGGCGGGCCAACCCCTACCCTTGCATGCGTTGCAACAACGGATCTTGTGGCTTTCTTCGCAACATGGTTTCGTGAAATGCCTGTCCTTCCGTGAACTACCCGGCTATGTGGAACTGGTTCGTACGGATTCCCCGGCCCCTCTCACATGGCATTCACTGTATGACTTTGACATCGGTGACCAGTTCGAGTACGAGAATGTATCCTCCAGCTATCCGCCTTCGTTTGTACTTCGTCGCATCCTGGACAAATGGTTTAATTCCTCCATGGATTCTGTCTATTACGTAAGACAAAACAACGGCCTCTATTTTCAATTCAATCCATCACCGTCACCGCACTTGGATTCCATCTTCACCTCAACCGTAGATACGGTTTCCTACCCTGCTTCCATGCAAGCGGTTTATACGGCAGTACCAGAACAAAACACCGAACAGCAGTTCGCCCGATGGCCGGATTACGGATTGTATCTGTTGAAGCGGGATACTTCCCTATACCATAATCGACCCGTCTATACGGAGACTTCCGGCTTCTACAGCGATGCAGACACTGCCATCTGGTTCAATCATTTCGAACCTGTGTTTTATACGACGGAAGTTTCGCCTGGTCTTGGAGTAACGGTTATTGAAAGTGACGAGCAATCCATCACAGGTCCGGTGTTACGCAACTTCCTGATCTGGTACCAGAAAAACAACGGTGAAACCTGGGGAAGTTTTGTAAACCTATTCACACCTGTCACAGAGCAACCGAACTATCGACCGGTAGCCATATATCCCAACCCTGCCGCCTCATGGCTGGTCATCGCTTGTGATCCGACAGACTTCACCGAAGCGGTGCTGTATTCAAGGGAAGGAAAAGAATGTCGGCGTCAACGGATCACCGGTTACACACAGCGTATGGAGTTGGACGGAGTGGACGGCGTAGGTGTACTGGAACTAAACGGTCCGAAAGGAAAAATCACGAAGCGTATCGTCGTATTACCCCACTGAGGATTTCCATGTCCTCACCGAGCGGTCGTCGCCTGCAGAGACCAGCACATCCGGCTGATCAAGCCACAGCACCTTGTTGACCGAGTGTGTATGACCTTCTGTTTTTTCCTTATCGATGCGTAACCGAAATGAAAGGCTTTCACGGTCCCAAAGCTTTACGGTCTTATCGCGACTACCTGTGGCTAATTGGGTTCCGTCGGGAGAGAACGCCAGGGAGTAGATGGCGTAGTTATGCGCGGGAATAGACTGCATCTGTTTCCAAGAAACGATATCCCACACGTTGAGGTGCGCATCCTTTCCTCCACTGATCAATCGCTTTCCCAATGGATCGTACAATACGGTCATACAAGCCTGCGTGTGAGCAGCGATGGTTTCAACGGTTTGTCCATGGACGACATCCAGAATCCGTATGTTCCCGTCCCCGCAAGCAGCAGCCAGTACGCCTTGATCAGGAATCAATGTCAGCGACCGGGCTTTACCGGGTCCCATGTGGATGGATTGTCGTACGGCAAAATCGGAGAGACGCCACATGAGTACATTTCCGTCCGCACTCGCGGTAAAAAATGTATCC
>CAYWDY010000028.1:0-14318 GCA_964455985.1 uncultured Flavobacteriales bacterium | reverse complement strand
GTGAGCGCATAAGTACGGTATAGGGTAGGGTGAAATTACGATTTGAATACAAATATATCGGCATCATCGCCAAACGGGAATTGCTTTCGGAAGTCATGAAGCGGGGCTAATTCCAGCGTCAGGGTGGTACAATTACTTTCGTAAGGGGGTATATCCGTGAGGGAATCCCCTTTGAAGTCCAAGCCTACGCTGTCTCCGGCATGCATGATTCCGTGACCGTCTTCGCCCACGCGATTGACGCCCACCACGTAGCATTGGTTTTCAATGGCCCGGGCCGGGAGCAACCGTTTCCATGCCGCGCTTCGTCTCTCCGGCCAATTAGCTACATACAACAAGAGGTCGTAGTTGAAATCTGCCGTTCGTCTGCTCCAAACCGGAAAGCGAAGGTCATAGCATATCAATGGAAAAACGCGGAATCCTTTGCATTCGAAGATCAACCGATGGTGACCGGGCTGGTAGGTCTTTTCTTCACCGGCTAAGGTGAACAGATGTCGCTTATCGTAGTGGCGGTACTCACCGTCGGGTTGCATCCAGATCAGCCGATTGTAATGCTTGCCGTCCGACTCGATGATCAGACTTCCGGTGATGACAGCCTGCAGGGCAATGGCCATCCGACGCATCCATTGGATGGTTGGTCCATCCATGGGCTCTGCGTTCGCCGCGGCGTTCATGGTGAATCCGGTAGAGAACATCTCAGGCAGTACGACCAGATCCGTGGAATCCTGAAGCTCGAGCAGAATGCCTTCCAAGCGGGTTCGATTGCTGACGATATCCTCCCAGTGAAGATTTTCCTGAACAAGCGTTACGCGAAGCCTCCGGTTCTGATTCATGCTCGAACACGTTGAAGTCTTTCCGCCGCTCTTTCCAGCGTCTCCTCCTTTTTGGCAAAGCAGAAGCGCAGTACCTTCTGGTCCGTGGGTGACTTGTAGAAAGGCGAAGTAGGTATAGATGCCACTCCGAATTCCCGTGTCAGTCGCACGGCGAAATCCATGTCTTTTTCACGACTGATTCCGCTGTAGTCCAGAAGTTGGAAGTAGGATCCTTTCGCGGGTTGAAAAGTAAAGGCAGAGCCTTGAAGCAGTGTAAGGAAGCGATCCCGCTTGGCTTGGAAGAACGCCGGCAGCTCCAGGTAATTTCGGTTCTCCATGAAGTCTGCTAACGCGTATTGTATCGGGGTATTTACGCAGAAGACCATGAACTGATGGACTTTGCGGAATTCCCGCATCAGGTTTTCGGGGGCGATGCAATATCCGGTTTTCCAGCCTGTCGCATGGTAGGTTTTACCGAACGAATAGACGGCGAAGCTGCGATGGGCCAGGTCAGGATAGCGGAGCACACTTTCGTGGCGCTCTCCGTCGAACACCAGATGTTCATAGACCTCATCACTGATGATCATGATTTCCGTTCCCTGGGTGATGCGAGCCAACTCTTTCAAGTCTGCAGCATTCAAGAGGGATCCGGTGGGGTTGTGCGGCGAATTCAGCAGGATCATCCGTGTCCGCGAATTGAATTTTTTTCGCACCGCATTCCAGTCGATGGCGTAGTCGGGCCCATGCAACGGAATGGAAACCGGAATACCCCCCGCTAATTCGATGGCGGGGATATAGCAATCATAGGCGGGTTCGAAGACAATCACTTCGTCCTTTTCCCGGATCATGGCGGTAATGGCGGTATAGATGGCTTGTGTTCCGCCTGCGGTGACGGTTATTTCGGATTCCGGATCCACGGAAGCGCCATAGAGTGATTCCACTTTCGCAGCGATTGCTTTACGCAATACGGGCAGTCCCTGCATGGGCGCATACTGATTCATCCCCTTCTTCATGTGGTGATGAACCAGGTCGATGAGTCCGGGGGCGACTTCATAATCCGGAAATCCTTGCGAGAGGTTGATGGCCTGGTGTTCGTTGGCCAGGGCTGACATCACGGTGAAGATGGTGGTTCCTACCGTAGGGAGTTTTGAAGTGAAATTTCCGGTGAATTGCATACGGGCGAAACGGGGTAGGGGACGGCGTATAAAAAACCCGCGACGGGCGCGGGTTTGATTCAATCGAGGAAGGGGATCACAACCAACCCGGATTCTTGTTGATCAGTCCGGCGTTATAGAGGATGATGATGATTACGATGAGGGCTCCCAGCGCGATTCCAAGTAACATGGTCAAACGTTTGTACAACCGGGCCTCTCCCATCACCTTCAATCGTTTGATGATGTTGAAGATGACATTCTCGGAACGGTGGAATGCACTTTCGTTTTTCACGATGTAATCGAAGGCACCGTATTTCATAGAGTTTACAGCGACCTCGATCTTGTCCTGTCCGCTGAACATGACCACTTCCGTATCCGGAGCGGCCCGTTTGATCTCTTTCAGGATCTCAACGCCATCCATCGCATCTTTTCCGGCCAAATCGAAGTTGTAGTCCAGGAAGATGATCTGCGGGTTCAGAGACAGGTTTTTAATACACTCCTCGCCTGAATTAAACACATGGATGGTGATGGTCGAGTATTTGCTCAGGTAATCCTGAAGCATGCTGGCCTGCATGGGGTCATCGTCGACGATGAAGATCGTTTGGATCAGATTCATAGCGGGTTTGTTATCCGTTCAAATGTACTAATTAATTGAAGGAAGGAAAATCAGGCGGCCGGGATATCGTCAGGCGATTTCCCGGGCCAATTCCTCCAGTGCTTTCCGGCAGAGGGTGTCAAATTCGGAAAGCAGTGCCGGCAACCGGTCCACTTCAGTATGGGAAGCGGCATTATGCTCGATGGTTTTAATAAGGATGTCTCCGCCTTTGATACCCATATAGGAAATCTGGGGCTTGATGGCATGCGCAGCTCCACGCAGTCCATCATAATTACCCGCGTCCAGGTGTGTTTTCATGCTTTGCAGGGCGTTGGGACAGAGTTGAATGAACATAGAGATGTACTTTTTCATCTTGTCGCGGTTGCCGCCGCTGAAGGTTTCCAGGAAGGAGAGATCGGTGATGCGTTCCATAGTGTGGGTGTGGTGTTTCAGTTGGTTTTGGGTCGTTTGACCAGTTTGATGATTTTAGCCAGCAGTTCCTGCGGGTCGAAGGGTTTGGCGATATACTCGTCCACACCGCAGTCGAAGCATTTATCCACTTCATCCCGGGTGACGTTGGCTGTCATGGCCATGATGCGGGCAGGCGTCTTACCAGCGGTCTGTTTCCGGATGGTACGGGTCGCTTCAAAGCCATCCATGACCGGCATTTGTATATCCATCAGGATCACATCATAACCTTGGCTCATGGATTTCTCGACGCCTATCGCGCCGTTTTCTGCCACGTCGATGGAAACATCGGGAATAAGTTCTTGTAGCGTATCGATGGCGACCATCTGGTTGAAGGCATTGTCTTCGACCAAGAGCACCTTGAGGCCTCGGACATCCTCGGAGTTCGCTTCCAGACGGGTTTCCTCGAGGGTTAAATCTGTATGAGACCCTATGAGGTATGGGATTTCAAAGGTGAAGGTGGTGCCTTCGCCCAGTTTGCTTTCCAACGATATGCGACCGCCGTGTAGCTGGATGAGTTGTTTGGCGATGCTCAACCCGAGTCCGGTACCGCCGAACCTGCGGTTGGTGTCGCTACTGGCCTGGGAGAAACTCTCGAAGATCACCTTGACCGCTTCGTCCTCGATACCGATACCTGTATCCACTACATCGAACCGGACGGTACAGTTGTTGTCGGTAAGCGAAAGAGCGGAGGCGCGCAGAATCACTTCACCGGCCTCGGTGAATTTGATGGCATTACCCACCAAGTTGATCAAGATTTGGTTCAGACGAACGGTATCACCGAGTAGTACAGGTGGGATGGTATCATCTATCTCCAGGGAGAAGCCGAGCTTTTTCTCGTCCGCTTTCACCTTCATGATTTGGAACAGGTTGTTCAGGGAATCATGCAGGGAGAAAGCGATCTGCTCCAGTTGCAGCTTGCCGGCCTCGATCTTGGAAATATCCAGTATGTCGTTGATGATGATCAGAAGATTTTCAGAAGCCTTCTGAATGGTCTCGACGTATTTGGACTGCTGGTTGTCCAGGGGGGTCTTGCGCAGGAGGTTGGTAAGCCCGATGACGGAGTTCATGGGCGTACGGATTTCATGGCTCATGTTGGCCAGAAACTGTTGCTTGAACTTCTCGCTTTGGCGTGCCCGATCTTTTTCCAGTTCGGCACGCTCTTTCTCTATAAGAGTATATTCCAGTTTCTCATGGGCCTCCATTCCCTGACGAATGAGGCGTACTTCACTTAGGGTTTTGCGGATGGTCAGCTCCAGGTCGGAGAAGTCGATGGGTTTTGTGACGAAGTCGAACGCCCCACGGTTCATGGCGGTCCGTATGTTTTCCAGGTCACCATAGGCACTGACGATAACAGCCTTGTAAGGTCCATCCTGTTCCTTGATACGGCTCAGTAGGGTCAGACCATCCATGACGGGCATGTTGATGTCCGTAAGGACCATATCATAGACGCGTTGGTTGGAAGCCAGCATCTCGAGCGCTTCCTCGCCGTTCATGGCAAAATCGAATTCCAATTCGCCGGCACGTATTTGCCGACGAAAACGCTGTCGGATCAGTAATTCCAGATCCGGTTCGTCGTCAACGACCAATATCCAAGCGGGTGATGTCATACCGGGCAAATGTGCGATCCCAAGTTAGTCATTTGCTCCAAGCCCGTCAAATGCACCCTTTTCACTCTTCGTGGGCATAAGCGTAATGGCTAGAATTAACAATCTCCACAGGGGGATCAACCGGATGGGAATCACAGGTAATGAAGGAATATTCAGATTGCGAATACCTGCTTGTCCCTCTAGCGATATTCTTGGAATCCTTGAAAGCCTTGATGGGCAAGGCTTTCAGCCGATATTACGAATGAAAAAAATGAGCTTGCGCCGGTTTTCGTGCGAGTGTTCATGGTGCTTTACACTATGGAAACAAACCATTTTCTCCACTATGTAAACGCGGTGCGGGTTGTGGATAACTTCTGTTTTCTCATAGGGAAACATGCCCTAATGCTTCGTTGATTTGTGTCATTGATTAACCCAAAACAATTTAACAATGGCAACCAAAAAAGCTAAGAAAAAAGCTCCGGCTAAGAAAGCCGCAAAAAAGCCGGCTAAGAAAGTCGTAAAGAAAGCGGCCAAGAAAGTCGTAAAGAAAGCTAAAGTGAAGCGCAAGCCGAATGCTGCCTTCATGAAGCCAATGACCCCCAGCGCCGCTCTCGCTGAAGTAGTAGGTTCAAAAGCGATGCCTCGTACCGAAGTCACCAAAAAACTTTGGGCGTACATCAAGAAGAACGGCCTTCAGGACAAAAAAGAACGTCGTAACATCAATGCCGACGATAGTCTGAAGAAAGTTTTCGGTGGCAAGAAAACCGTGAGCATGTTCGAAATGACCAAGCTCGTCAGCAAACACCTCTCCTGATATCCATTCAGGTAATTGAAAAGGCCTGCCTCATCGGCAGGCTTTTTTTTGCCCTGTTCGTTAACAGGGGGATACTACACCTATTCATCATTTGAATTGTTGTAATTTAGACCGCTGAACTTATGCTGGAAGCTGCTGCCCGAATCATTCTCCGCTACCGCGTTGCCACGTTGATCGTGCTCCTGCTGCTGACCGGCTTCATGGGATACATGGCATCCCACGTCAAGCTCAGCTACGAAGGTGCCAAGATCCTACCGGAGTCCGATTCTACGTACGCCCAATACCTGAAATTCAAGAAGCAGTTCGGAGAGGACGGAACCGTCATGGTGATCGGTTTCCAAAGCGATAAGATTTGGACCAAGCAGACCTTCGGAGACTGGTATGACCTCACCGCCAATGTGAAAAAGGTCGAGGGTATTCAGGAAGTCCTTTCTATCGGCCGTGCGTTTCACGTCGTGCGTAATGACAGCCTCCAGCAACTTGACTTCAAACCTTTGGTGACCCGTCGACCGGAATCGCAGGAAGAAGTCGACAGCCTGCGTTCCTCCCTGGAATCCCTACCGTTCTACAGCGGATTGCTTTTCAATCCTGAGACACAGGCTACGTTGATGGCCATCACCTTCGATCAGGCCAAGCTCAACACCAAAGGACGAATCGAGACAGTGCGCACCATCAAAGCCATGGCTGATTCATTCGCCGTGGCTAATAAGGTTGAGCTGCATTACTCCGGACTCCCGTATATACGTACTGCCGTAACCGACAAGATTGCCGGTGAGATGAAGCTTTTCGTGGCCCTTGCTTTGCTGGTGACGGCCCTGATTCTCATCCTATTCTTCCGCAGTGTACAGGCGGTGCTGTTTCCCATTATCGTCGTCGTGTTCGGTGTGGTATGGTCTTTCGGTACCATGGTACTCATCGGATACAAGATCACC
Organism: uncultured Flavobacteriales bacterium; assembly: GCA_964455985.1. Lineage (GTDB taxonomy): Bacteria > Bacteroidota > Bacteroidia > AKYH767-A > 2013-40CM-41-45 > Pollutiaquabacter. The sequence goes on along the minus strand of CAYWDY010000028.1, from coordinate 7,957 downwards.
ATCCTGACCAGTCTGCTTGCTCCACTCATCATTGTAATCGGCATACCGAATTGCATCTTACTGTTAAACAAATACCAGCAGGAGTATCAGAAGCACCGAAACCAGATCAAGGCCCTGGCGCGGACCATCTATCGCATCGGCGCTTCCACCTTCTTCGCCAACGTCACCACGTCGCTGGGATTCCTGGTGTTCGCTTTCACCCGCAGCGAGGTGCTCACGGAGTTCGGCATCATCACGTCCCTGAACGTGATGCTTACGTTCCTCATTTCCCTGATCCTCATTCCCATCGTTTTCAGTTTCCTGCCGCCGCCTTCGGAGAAACAGATCCGGCATTTGGACCGCAAGAACCTACAGCATATTCTTACCCGGATAGACCGCTGGGTACACCGCTTCCGCTGGCGCGTCTATACGGTGGTTATCATCGTCGTAATTATCAGCCTATACGGCATGAGCAAGATCACTACCGTCGGGTACGTGGTCGATGATTTGCCCAAGAACGACATCATCTACCAGGATTTGAAATTCTTTGAATCCAACTTCAAAGGGGTATTGCCGTTCGAAGTGACCATTGATACACGGAAAGACGGCGGTGCGTTGGAGCTGAAAACACTCTATAAAATCAATCGGCTGCAGAAACTCCTGGCGCAATATCCGGAGTTCTCTGAGCCGGTATCCGTGGCCGAAGGCATCAAGTTTTCCTACCAGGGCTTGAATGATGGAGACCCCAAATTCTACATCCTGCCCAACATCCAGGAGTTGGCACGCCTGCGTTCCTACGCGGGTAATGCCAAAGGGAATCAGCGCATGTTCCGCTCCATCATTGATAGCACCAGTCGTGTGACGCGTGTGAGCATTCAGGTAGCGGACATCGGATCCATTCGGATGAAAGCGCTCATGGATGAATTGCAGCCCCGGGTGGACAGCATTTTTGATCCGAGCGATTACGACGTGAAGCTGACGGGCAACTCGATCATCTTCCTGAAGAACAACGATTATCTCCTGCTGAATTTGAAAGAGAGTGTGCTCTTGGCGATCCTCTTGATCGGAACGGTGATGTACTTCCTGTTCATGTCGTTCCGCATGGTCATCATCGCCTTGATACCGTCCATGGTGCCGTTACTTTTGACGGCGGCCTTCATGGGCTTCTTCCAAATTCCGCTGAAGCCCTCCACGATCCTTATCTTCAGTATCGCCTTTGGTATAGCGAGTGACGGCACGATGTATTTCTTGACCAAGTACCGCCAAGAGTTACGGAAGTTCGGTGGCAGCATCTCCAAGACGGTTTCATTGACTATCCAAGAGACAGGAATCAGCATGGTCTATACGGCAGTCATCCGCCTTGGGTATTTTGATTTCGGTGACGCTTTTCATTGCCATGTGTTCGAATCTGATCTTCCTTCCCACATTATTGCTTTCGTTGCAGAAGAGGTTGATCACACGGGCTTTCCTCAAGGAGCCGCTCATTCAGGTCTTTGATGAGGACGAGGATGTCAACCTCGCCGATTTACAGGTGTACCGTAAAGGGTGGGAGGACCTCGAAATCCCTGATGAACCCGAAGAGAAGGAATGACGGCTCGCATTCGCCGGTGATTTCCTATTTTTGTCCGAATCCACACCCGTCATGAAAGGCATCATACTCGCCGGTGGCTCCGGTACCCGCTTGCACCCGCTTACGCTGGCCATGAGTAAACAACTCATGCCTGTCTATGACAAACCGATGATCTATTATCCGTTGTCCGTGCTCATGATGGCAGGCATCCGGGAAATCCTGATCATCTCCACGCCACACGACTTGCCCCATTTCCGTCGGTTGCTCGGCGACGGCTCCTCGCTGGGATGCCGCTTCGAGTATGCCGAACAAGCCGTTCCCAATGGACTGGCGCAGGCGTTTGTGATTGGTGAAAAATTTATCGGGAACGATAAAGTAGCGCTGATTCTGGGTGACAACATTTTTTATGGAACGGGGCTACATCAACTCCTTCAGGGCAACATCGATCCGGACGGGGGCGTGGTATTCGCCTATCACGTAAGCGATCCGGAGCGGTACGGTGTAGTTGAATTTGACGCCAGTAACAAAGCGATATCCATCGAGGAAAAGCCGGCCAAGCCCAAATCGAATTATGCGGTTCCCGGACTTTATTTCTACGATAACTCGGTGGTCGCTATCGCCAAAGGACTTACTCCCAGTGCACGCGGTGAATATGAAATCACGGATGTCAACCGGGAATACCTCAAACAAGGGCGATTGAAGGTGGGCATCCTCGACAAAGGAACAGCGTGGCTGGATACCGGTACGTTTTCTTCCTTGATGCAGGCCTCCCAGTTCGTTCAAGTCATCGAAGATCGGCAGGGGCTTAAAATCGGTTGTATTGAAGAGGCCGCCTGGTCCATGGGCTATATCGATTCCGCCCAATTGAAGCGGCTGGCTGAGCCTCTGGTCAAGAGCGGGTATGGGGATTACCTGCTCTCCTTACTGTCATAGTTTTGTTTTTTCACTAAAAACGAAGGTGGGTGCGTCTTGCCTCCTATTCCTATTAACACTAAATTTACCTTTCAAATTCATGGGGAATCACCAATAAGGGCAGGTAAGATTATGAACAGAACGATTTTGATCACAGGTGGGGCTGGTTTTATCGGGAGTAGCTTGGCAGAGCGTCTGGCTTCGGATCCCGAAAACAAGGTGGTGATTGTTGACAACCTGTTGACCGGATCTCCCATCAATATCCCTAATTCCAAGCATCAGAACGTCAAGTTCATCAAGGCGGATGTCAATCAGTTCAACGACATCTCCAGTATTTTCCACGCCTTCCAATTCGATTACGTATTCCATTATGCTGCCGTTGTGGGAGTGAAAAGGACCTTGGCTAATCCGGTCTTGGTTTTGAATGACCTCAAAGGCATCGATAATATTCTGAATCTCTCCAAGAATACCGGCGTTCGCCGTGTATTCTACACCTCTTCTTCGGAAGTCTACGGCGAGCCAGTTGAATACCCTCAGAACGAGCACACCACGCCGCTCAATTCCCGCTTGCCTTACGCCATCGTCAAAAACGCTGGTGAAGCCTATCTGCGGTCTTTCAAGCGTGAATACGATCTTGATTTCACCATCTTCCGGCTCTTCAATACCTACGGTCAAAAGCAGAGTACGGATTTCGTTGTATCCCGCTTCATCCATGCGGCCTTGAAGGATAAGGACATCACCATCTATGGCGATGGCTCTCAGACCCGCACCTTCTGCTACATTGAAGATCACCTGGATGCTACTACCCGCGCCTTCTACCACGAAGAATTGGTGAATGATGTGGGTAACATCGGTACCGACCTTGAGATCACGATTCTTGATTTGGCTCAGACCATTGTCAAGCTAACTCGTTCCAAGTCGCGCATCATCCACTTGCCGTCTTTGAAAGAAGGTGACATGTCACGCCGTCGCCCGGATGTGACGGTCATGCGCCAGTTGCTCAACCGCGAGTTCACCGATTTGGAAACCGGTATCCGGAAAATCCTTCAGAAGAATCAGCCGGTGCTGGCCTGAGTCATCTGACCCTATTACATCACGCCTTTTTAATTTCCCTACCTTCGTGCCATGCACGATCCCAGGTATTTCCAGCAGTTGGTCGAGGAACGTTTGACGGCTTTGCCCATGGGTAACCGTCCGCCGGAATTGTATGAACCGATTCGTTACATGTTGGCACTGGGCGGCAAGCGCATGCGACCGGCGATGCTGCTGATGGCAAATGAACTTTTTGACGGCAAAGTGGATCAGGCTATCGGAGCTGCACTGGGAGTCGAAGTCTTCCACAATTTCACGCTGTTGCACGACGATATCATGGACAAGGCTCCGCTTCGTCGTAGCCATCCTACCGTGCATGCCCGCTGGAATACCGATATCGCCATCCTTTCCGGTGATACCATGTTCGTCAAGGCGTGCCAACTCATGATGGAAGTGCCTGAAGTGCGTCTGCCTTCTGTGCTGGCCGATTTCTTTCAAACCGCCATCGAAGTGTGTGAAGGACAACAGTTCGATATGAATTTCGAAACACAACCTCACGTCACTATTCCCGATTACCTCGACATGATCCGACTCAAGACGGCCGTACTGCTCGGTTCGTCTTTGCGCATAGGAGCCACTATTGCAGGAGCCGATCCGCAGGATGCTCAACGCATGTACCGGTTTGGCGAATCACTGGGTATCGCTTTCCAGTTGCACGATGATCTGTTGGACGCCTACGGCGATCCGGAAAAATTCGGTAAGCAGGTCGGGGGAGATATCCTGGCCAACAAGAAAACCTTCCTGCTGCTCACGGCTATGGACAGGGCCGACATGCATACGTTGGAGGAGCTGCGGCATTGGTTGACACGCAAAGAATTCAATCCGTTTGAAAAAGTAAACGCCGTCAAAGCGATTTTCGAAAAGCTGGAAATACGCGAAGCCACGGAATCCGAAATACAGCGACACTTCCAGGCTGCCTTGGAAGCCTTTGACCAACTCACTGTACCGGAGGAGAAGAAAACGCCGCTGCGGCAGTTGGCCGAACGGTTGATGGTTCGCGAAAGCTGAAATCTATCAGCGCTCTTCCCGAATCACTTCCACCCAACCGTGGAAGCTCTTACCTCGGGAGTTCAGGATGTAATAGAAAGTATCCGCACGTAGGTTCGCTGCATCCCAGTTGTTCTGGTAGTCGGCAGACTCGAAAACAAGCACTCCCCAGCGATCCCATATTTTCAGCTGCGAATTGCGGGGCAGCTGTTGAATGACGAAATAATCGTTTTGGCCTGGACTGGCCGGATAGGGAGTAAATACGTTGGGAATGACCAGCGGTGTGAATTCGATCACCAAGTAATCAGCTACCGGTTGGCACCCGCCTGTAGCAGTCACGGTGATGACGATCGAGTCTAAATTGAAATCCTCCGAGCTTGGTTCATAGACAGCCAGTAGGGAGGTGTCGGACGGACTGAAGAACCCTGTTCCGGAGGTGCTCCACACAACGCCACTGGCGTGTTCGACTGTCGGATTCAGGGAGAGAGAAACGCCCGAAGCGAATCCGGAACTCAATACCGTATCAGGGCCGGCATAAACGGTCGGTACATAATCATAGGTGATCAACACCGTATCCTGATTGTCACGGCAAGCCCCGGTGGTCGTCAAGTAGATGAACGTGGAACGGGAGGTAGTGTCGTTTACACCCGGCTGATAGGTTGCGTTGGGATCGGTATCTGATGGCGTGAAGTACCCGTCGCCCGATGTGCTCCAAATAAGACCGGTAGCAAATTGCTGGGAACCGGATAATGGAACATCGAATCCGAGACAGGCGATGATGTTGTCTCCGGCTTGAGGAAGTCCCGCGGGGTTGATGCCCAGGTGAATACTGTCAACTGTTACGCAACCAGCTGCATTCGTTACGGACACGGTGTAGGTCGTCGAGATGGATGGCGAAACAACGATGGTGGCCGAAGTCGCTCCGCCAGGAGACCAATTGTAAGTTCCTCCGCCGGTTGCTGTAATGCTGACCGGTAGACCTTCGCATACCGAATCGCTGGAAGCCGTAAGGGTCACCGTGGGGGCATCGATCACTTGAACGATGACCAAGCCGGTGTCTGACGGACATCCCGCTGAAGTAGCGGTGAGTGTTAACACCACATCCGCAGTGTCTGAATTACCTAACTGGTAACTCGTTGATGCGGTTGTGCTGTCGGAGAACGTGCCACTGCCGGAGGTGCTCCAAGCCAGTGCGCCGAAAGGCGCTGAAGCCAACACGGTCACATTGCTGAGCTGGCAGGCGTCAAGGGTGTCGGTAAGGATGTTTATCGTTGGTTGCGGAGTTACCACGACCGGACGAACCGTAGGATTACTGGAGCAACCTCCTGCATTAGTTTCAAGAACCGAAAGAGTATAATTACCGGCATTGGGCCAAGTGATGGTTACCGTGTCTCCGTTAAACGTGGACGATGATAATACACCGCCATTCGGAGTCCAGGTATAGAACGAGCCGGGATTGGCCACTGTGGTATACTCCAGCGTCGCTCCTTGACAAACCTGTAAGGGTCCATCCAGCGTCGGACTCGTTCCGATGGATCCGATGGAAACATTCAGCGTACCGGAAGGTCCTGAACATCCGGTGCCGCTGGTTTCCGTCACACTGACCGTTCCGCTGCCGGATGCCGGCCATTGTACATCGATGGATGTTCCCTGGTTGCTTCCAATAATACTTCCTCCGGTTACTTGCCAGGTGAATGTGGATCCAGGAGATGCATTCACGCTATAGGTGCCATTCTGACTTTGACACAACGTGGATGGACCGTTGATGGATGGTGCTAAGATCGGAGCGTTGCCCAACACAATGCTTAACGCTTGTGTGTTACCGGGACAACCTCCCGTATTGCTGTCAAACACACTGACCGTTCCGCTGGTGCCTGTTCCCCAATCCACCAGAACAGATCCTGTTCCTTGTCCGGATTGAATCGTTCCTCCTTGTACGTTCCAGACGTAATTTCCGGTTGAGGGAGTCACGCTGTAGGCGACGCCCGTTGAATTTCCGCAGAGCGTATCAGGACCGGCTATAGCACTCGTGACCGGAGCCGGTAAAACGGTTACCACCACGGTGCGACTGGCAGTACAGTTGCCGATCGTGCCGAAGACGGTAAAGTTATAGGGACTACCGGAAGCGGAAAGCCCGTTCACGGCAAGAGTATCTCCCGTTTGTCCGTTGTTCCACGAGTATGTGTTGGCGCCACTGGCCACCAAGTTGAGGTTGCTTCCTTCGCAAATGGTGGTATCATCCGTGGTCGTCAGCACGACACCGTTCACGACGCTGACTTGCTGAGAGATGTTAGAGGTGCATCCGGAAACGGGGTCGTCTACCGTCACGTTGAAGATGAAGCTACCTGTCGAACAGGAAGAAAAATCAAATGTCTCCGATTGACTGGTAGTTGATCCCGGGTTGACGCACGAGGGGATCGTATTCCAGATGTACGTGGAAGTATTATCGGCTCCAACGATGGATAAGGTTGCCTGTAAATTCGGTGACGACGTACATAAGAACGGCGTAGCGGTGAAAATAATCGGTGGAGGCTGGACCGATACGGTATCACTGGTCGTCGAATCGCAACCGTATGCATCGGTCACTGTCAGGAAAAAGACAGTGGATTGAGAAACATCGGCGGTCGTGTTCAGTGCTGTCGTATCCTGAATGATCACTGACGGATTGGAAGATGACCACAGGTAGCTATATCCCGATCCCGTCGCACTTCCCGTTCCTTGAAGATCGATGGAAGTGGTTGTTCCCGGACAAATGATAGGCGGGAAAAGTGAAGCCGTAGCCGATGGAGGGGCCAAGGCCGGTGGGAAGATGGTGGAATCTTTGAAACATGAATTGGCTGGATCCACCACCCGGATTCGGAAGCTGTCGCCGGGACAGGCGTAGGCAGCGGTCGCTGCAGCATTAGGATAAGCGAGTGTGCCACTTCCAGTCCAGGTGAAGGTGGCGCCACTTACAGAACTTGATGCCGATAACGAAACCGTATCGCATCCGCAAACGGGTGTGATCGGATCGACCGTGAGCGGAGGTGCGGGACGAATGACGAGTATGCGTGTGATCTCTTGCGTACATCCGCCGGAGGTGCCTACTAGTGTAAACGTGGTGGTCACTGCCGGAGTCACCAACTGAGAGGCCAGTGTTGGATCAATGAACGGATAGGATGGAGTAGAACTCCACTGGAATGTGGCGGCGCCATTGGCAACCAATGTGACAGGAGCCCCCGCGCAGGTGTTCAATGGGCCGGCTATCGTCACGTTCAACCCGTTATAGATAGTGAAAGGTACGGCTACCGTGTCGATGCAACCGGTCACGCCGTCGGTGACGATCACCGAGAAAACGAACGTGGTCGCTGAACCGGAAGGGAACGTCACATCCACGCGCGATGAATCTGAATTGGCGCCCGTGATCAGGGAATAACT
>CAYWDY010000027.1:13545-14378 GCA_964455985.1 uncultured Flavobacteriales bacterium | reverse complement strand
TGGTTTTTGATTGTTATGACTATTCAAACTTAATAATTAAAAAAAAGTTACAAAGCATATGCACTATTTTTTTTTCACATCGGATTGTTGATTACGTAGAGCCGATCCCTAAGCACGAATGATGCATGCAAGTGATGTTGCGCATCATCGCAAACGTGCATCCACAGCGGTGTTGCACGTTTCGCACGCGTGTGTTAGCAGTCGGATTTCACTTGATGTCGCAATCATCGACATCTGAGAATTGTTAATAGCGAGGGTGTGACAGCTAATCGTCTTCGGCTTGATGGAGTCATTAATCATGGTCTATCACGTATCCTTTTCATCCGATAAGGTCGTATAACGACGACATGCTTCCCAGTTTTCAGGATAAACTGCGTGCGCAGGAATTGAAAAACCTTCGCATCCTGCAAGTCGCCACGGCCGTACTCGTGACGGCGCTGGGATTCCTGTTCGAATATCTCTACCACGACGGATGGATTCTCCTCACCGGCCTTCTGCTCTCCATGAGCATGACGGTTTCTTACCTCTTTTCCTTCTACAGTCCTTGGCTTAGGGCTCGTTTCGGTCTGTTATCCGACGTAGTCATATTCCTCCTTCATACGTGGGCGGTCTTCGTAGCCTATCAACGACACTTTGAGTTTGTCGTCCTTCTTCCCTTATCCATATCCATATTCACCTTTTCCCTGATCTTCGACCGCTTTTCCAAGAGCCTGTTCTTCATATTCACCATGACCACCTTGCTTTTGGCTTTGATGGTCATACGCGGAGGATGGGAGGCTAAGAACCTGGTCACGGTCCTTGCCTTGTATACCGGTGCGTCGATATCTTATTAT
>CAYWDY010000027.1:5201-13535 GCA_964455985.1 uncultured Flavobacteriales bacterium | reverse complement strand
CAAGAAGCAGTTTCATCAGGAGATCGCCACGCAGGAATCCCGATTCTCCACCTTGGTGGAAAACGTGAACGACGGATTGCTCTACATCGACCAATCTTGGTCCGTCATCATGGCCAACGACCGTTTCTCCGGCATCTCAGGGTATGAAAAGGAAGAATTGATTGCTAAAGACATCCGCAAACTGATCGCTCCCAACGAGGCTATGACCCCCGCCCTTCAGTTCTTTCGTCAGCTGGAGGAGGGAATGAATGCCGAAGCTGAATTCCAGATTGTGCGTAAAGGCGAAGGATTGAGTTTCGTCCGCGCCAACGGAGCGCCGTTCTACGACAAGACCGGACAACGTATCGGATCGATGGTCGTATTCACGGACATCACCTCCCTCAAACAGACGCAGGAGTTGCTGAAGAAGCGGGAAGAAGGATACCGAACCTTCATCGACCAAAGCGCCATTGGAATCTGGCGGGTGGATTATCTCCAGCCGATACCAGTAGATCTGCCCACGGATGATCAGGTGGACCGTTTGCTCGATTCGGGGGTAATCACCGAATGCAACGAAGCGATGGCCCGTATGTACGGTTACCGTAATTCGAGCGAGCTTATAGGTCGTTCAGTTCGGGATTTCTATTACGAAGAGAACAAGCTGGATCAGGAAAAGACACGCGAGACGCTCGCTCATTTCGTAAGAAACCATTACCGCGTCAGTAATGCCGAATCCAAAGAAAAAGACCGGGAAGGAAATCCTCGTTACATGTTGAACAACAACATCGGCATCGTGGAGAAAGGATCACTGATACGGACGTGGGGTGTTCAAGCCGATATCACGGAGCGGAAAAACACGGAGCGGGAACTGCGGGAAGCGTACCAGGAGCTGGATACGTTCTTCTATAAAGCGTCTCACGACCTGAAAGGACCCTTGGCCAGTATGAAAGGTGTAGTGGCCATGGGAAGGATGGATGCCAGCGATCCGACGGTCAACCGGTATTTTGATATGATTGAAACGAGCGCCCAGCGGTTGGACAATACCCTGATGGAGCTCATCGAAGTGGCGCGTACCCGGAAAGGAGCCAGTAAGCTGAGTGCAATACCCCTTCGTACCTTTATTACGGTCGTCTTCGAAGCGTTGGAGCACCTGCCCCGCTATCCTAAGGTGGAATGGAAATTGGATATTCCGGATTCGTTGGAAGTCTTCTCGGACCGTGTACTGCTGCAGTCCGTACTGCAAAGCCTGATCCATAACGCCATTGCCTATAGCAACCGGCAGTCACCCCGTGTTTCGATTTCGGTCAAGCAATACGACGCATCGGTGGAGATTCGCGTACAGGATAACGGGGAGGGTATTCCCGAGTCCATCCGTCCGAGAATATTTGAGATGTTCTACCGCGGTCACTTGGAGTCCACGGGCGCAGGCTTAGGACTTTTCATCGTCAAGAACGCACTCGACAAAATGAAAGGATCCATCCGCTTCGAATGCCCGGCAAATCAGGGTACGGTCTTTTATGTAACCTTGCCCAAACATTTACCCGAAAACTGATTGTTGCTCATGCTTCGTATCGAACATATCGGCATTGCCGTCAAAAACCTGGAAACTGCCAATAAACTCTTTGCTGCCCTGCTGGGGAGTGCTGCCTATAAAGAAGAAGCGGTGGAACGTGAGAAAGTGGTCACCTCTTTTTTCCGTGTCGGCGAATCAAAAATAGAATTACTTGAGGCCAGTGATCCGGAGAGTCCCATCGCCCGCTTCATCGAGAAACGCGGTGAAGGAATTCACCATATCGCTTTTGAAGTCGATGATATCCGGGAATCCATGCGGCACTTGAAGGAATCCGGATTTGAACTCCTGTCGGATGAGCCGAAGCATGGAGCCGACAACAAGTTGATCTGTTTCCTGCATCCGAAGTCCACCAACGGAGTATTGGTGGAGATCTGTCAGGAAATCCGCTGAGTCAACCAGCCGTTTCGGAGTAATACATCGCGGGTAGTCATGGGCTCTTCCAGCCAGATTCCCTGTATTCCGGCTTTCTTCGCGCCTTCTACGTGCTGAATGGAATCATCGATGAAAACAGTTTCCTCTGCGTGTAGTCCATTCTCCCGCAATACCCACTCGAATATGTCGAGGTCCGGTTTTCGTTTACCGATCCGATGGGAATAATATGCCCGTTCAAAATAGGTAGCGATATCAGCCAGATCATGCTGTTCTCGGTTCATCCGCATGAAAGCGGTCTCGTGTATCGGGTTGGTATTGCTGAGCAGGAATATCCGGTGCCGGGATGCGACCTCTTCGAGCATCGGGAAAATCCACGAGGGACTTCCCAGAAGCATGGCATTCCAGCAGCTGTCGATGATTTCGTCCGACCATGCTTTACCTCCTGCCTCGCGGATGCCTTCCCGGAAAATGTCCGCTGAAATGCCTCCCTTTTCCAACTCATCGAAGAGTCGGGTCTGTTTTTTTTTGGAAAAGAAATCACCGAATCCCGGGAAGCCCAGTTCGTCGAATGCTTTTTCCGTCCGGTGGTAATCCACGCCGAATAAGACGCCTCCATAGTCAAAAATGATGTTCCGTACCGGGGCCATGTGGTTCTTTCTTTGCCTGCAAAGATATATCTTCGCAGTCCGTTCGTCGAATACAATCACGGACAGGGCCTATAGCTCAGTCGGTTAGAGCAGCAGACTCATAATCTGTTGGTCCCAGGTTCGAGCCCTGGTGGGCCCACTCATATTCCCAGAAGCAGGTATTCGCAAAGGAATCCCACAGCAAACCCCGCATAGACCTGCATCGGGCCATGTGCCCCCAGACTCAGACGGGCTGCACCCAGCAGCCCCGCCAGCAGGATGCAAATCAGGATCGGGGTGCGAAGGTCGACGAACAGAAAAGTCGATAATCCGAAGAAGACACCGATTATTCCACCAATCCCGATCATGTGGATGCTGATCTTCCATTTGAAATTGATGATGATTGCGATGACCACCGCGAGCGCCGCACCCAGCATCAGCAACGCATAGATGCGGGGCAATTCCAGTTTAAGTATCAGGTAGTAGGCGATCATCAGTAGCGTGGCATTGACGATGAACGGCACTAACCGTTCCTCTCGTGATTCCATCTCGAACGAACGTATCCAACCTCGTACCAGCAGGAAGTACGTGATGCAGAGCGGAAGTATCAGGGTGTTCAGAATTACGATCACATACAGAGATGCTTTTTCAAGCGGCGAGGTGATCACGGACAGGTAGGCGCTGTGGTGGAGGAGGAACCAGAGTGCATAAGACGGCATCATCACCGGATGCAGTAGGACGGATAAAAATCGAGCGAATGACCGGTTCATAGTTCTTTGCGTAATCGGGCCACGGGAATGTCCAACATTTCCCGGTATTTGGCGACAGTACGCCGGGCCAGTTTGTACCCTTTTTGATTCAGGATCTTCGTCAAGGCATCATCCGTAAGCGGATGACGCTTGTCTTCAGCCCCTATGCAGTCCTGCAGGATCTGCTTCACTTCTTTACTCGAAACCTCTTCGCCGCTGTCGGTCTGCAAACCTTCGGAGAAAAAACTCTTCAGCAAGAAGGTGCCGAAATGGGTCTGTACGTATTTGCTGTTCGCGACCCGGGAAACTGTGGAGATGTCCATTCCGACTTTTTCAGCTACGTCTTTCAAGACCATCTTGCGGAGTTTCCGGGGATCACCTTCCAGGAAATAATCGTATTGGTATTCCATGATGGCACGCATGGTTCCCAGAAGTGTTTGCTGTCGCTGCTGCAGTGCATCGATGAACCACTTGGCAGCGTCGAGTTTCTGCTTGACGAACTGAATGGCTTCCTTGTTCGCCTTGGAGTTCTTTTTGTCTTTGCTGTAATGGTCCAGCATCTCCCGGTAGTCGCGGCTCACCTTCAGTTCCGGCGCATTGCGGGAGTGAAGTGTCAGTTCCAGTTTGCCGTCGTTGTTGCTGATCAGGAAATCCGGAATGATATGCTCGATGGAACGGGTTCCTTGCTGGGAGGAGTCACCCGGGCGGGGATTGAGTTTAAGAATTTCGGCGATAGCCGCTTTCAAGTCGGTCTCCGTGATATCAAAGTCGCGCTGAATCTTCTCGTAATGCTTGCGCGTGAATTCGTCGAATCGGCGAGTAAGAATCTTTTTAGCCAGAGCTAATGATTCGCGCTTGTTTCCTTTTCTTTCCAATTGCAGCAAGAGGCATTCCTGAAGGCTACGGGCACCCACTCCAGCAGGATCAAGCGTCTGGATAGACCGCAGGATTCGTTCCAGGTCTTCGGGGGTAGCGGTGATATTCTGCGAAAATAAAAGGTCGTCTGCCAGCGCGTTCAATTCCCGGCGCAGGTAACCGTCGTCGTCGATACTTCCTACCAGCTGTTCGGCGATGTGGTACTCACGGTCGTCGAAGTCCAACGTATAGAGCTGGGCCAGCAGCTGATCTTGGAAATTACCGGACGTCGACAACGGCATTTCTCGTCGCTCATCGTCGGGCGAAGTGTTGTTTGCGGAGGTCTTGTAATCAGGAATCTCATCGTCGGACAAGTACTCGTCGATGTTTATATCCTCATCGCGGTCACTCACTTCATCCTCCGAAGAAACATCGTCGGAAATGTCCGTGTCATCATCCGTATCATACGGGTCTTCCTCCTCATGATCCATGCCTTCTTCGAGGGCGGGATTTTCCTGCAGCTCTTCCTTGATGCGTTGTTCCAAGTTGGCCACCGGAATCTGAAGAAGTTTCAACAGCTGTATCTGCTGCGGAGAAAGTTTCTGCAGCATGCGTTGATGAAGTCCTTGCCGGAGCTGGCTCATGGGTAAAAGGGAACGGTACAGCGAATTTACGAAAAGCGTCCCGTCTGGGTTCCGAGAATACTCAGGAAATGATCAGAATCAGCGACGATGGTAAATCCATCCTTCGCGGGAAGATTCTTTGATGGAACGCACCGAGGCCACGGCATCGTTCCTGGAGGCGAATTCGCCGTAGGTCACGTAATATTTCGGTCTGCATTCTCCCGCTGGCGGAACACACCGGCAATAATGAAATAACTGTCGGTGTGCAAAGGAAGCGGGGGAAGTGTTGGCGTTACCGCCACAGCAGTGGTATCCGGCGGGGTGATGACTTGAGGAAGAGTCGTCGTGCTGGTTTCAGCAACGACAGGTTCCGGTGTCACAGACAAGGTTTCCATCGTCGGAGTGACGGGTGGAGTGATCTCGGGGGAGGGAAGCACGGAATCCAGTGGATTCAAGCTCGCTTTCTGGTACCGTTCTTTGGTGACCAGGTACACGTTGAAACAAAGCCACAGTAAGGATCCGGCGATGAACATGGCACCTACCCATTTCCGTTGCTTGGAAGAATCGCGACGCAGCGGGAGGGAGGGACGGTTTTTTCTTCCTTTGGTATTTTCCTCGGCTACGACGGGCAATACGGGAATAGAAGTCAAACCGAAGGCTTCCGGCAAAAGCAGATTACGTTGGTCCGGTTCGAACTGGATATTGCGTTCGGCATCAAAGGCCAGCTCTCCGATGTGTTTAAGGGAAACTTTTTGTCCGTTATCTAACGTCTTCAGGCACTCGGCTACGAAGGTATCGATGGACTCGAGCGCTTGCGGGTAGCTGACCTTTTCGGTTTCCACCATGCGGTTAGCCAGAAGTCCGTCGTTTTGTTTCAGGTAAACGTTGAAGGCGATGTTTCGACGTGGTGGAATCGCCAGTTGTTTGCCCCCGTCAATGCGGGCGGATTCGCGTGAAGCGACAAAACCTCCGAATGCCGGAACGATCACGCAATCGTGGTCAAGAAGCAGGGCGTATAGGTGTGAATCGACGGGACGCATCCGGGATAAATCACAGCTAATGTAGAACAAAAATAGCGAATGGAGTGCCTCCGGCACCAACGTATGAAGTTGGTTTTCAGGGTAGCATGACGGAAGGGTAACAGGGAAAGTGCGGTCAACCCCGAAGGTCGTCCAGGAGCCTGTTCAAGGTCTGCATGTCTTCTTCCTGCAATTTCTGGAAGAGATTTCCTGCGAACTGTTGCTCGATATCGATGCGGGAAAGCAAATCAAGTCCCTTGGCAGTGATCACCACATCGCAGGCGCGCCGGTCCTCGTTCCGGATGCTGCGGACGACAAATTCTTTCCGCCGTAATTTTTCGATGATCCGTGAAGCATCACTGGATTTGTCGAGCATGCGTTCGCGCACCAGCTTGACGCTGGCCGGTTGACCTTTCATACCGCGTAGGATACGCAGCACGTTGAACTGTTGCTGCGTGATACCAAAAGACCTGAAATAATCGTTTTGCTGCGCATTCAACCAATTATACGTGAAGATGAGATTCACCGCGAGTTTATGATGTTCGCTGGAAAACTTCAGCTGATGTATTTCGTCTTCGAGTCTCATGTCAGGATTGAACGGGAATCAGTGCATGGGTACATCGATGATGAGCAACTCCGTGTCACGGTCGGCTACAATAGATACATCTGCGGTATCCCAAACCCCGACGGCGTCGCGTTTTCCGGCATCATTTCCGGCAATGCTGGCACGGCCCTCAACGACCATGATGTAGGCTCCGTTTCCTTCCCGGGCTATAGGATAGTGCCAGGTATTCCCTGCGGAAAGACGCGCCAGCGATACAGCGGCATTCTGATGGATGTACAGTTCTTCGCCTTGACGGAAACCGGAAGCGACAGTCTGTACATCGACAGGCTCCGTTCCAGGTTCAAAAGTCTTCTGATCGTATCGTGGAGCAATGTTTTTTTCTTTCGGAAAAATCCACAGCTGGAAAAGTTCCGTGGCTTGGTCGGGCAAGGGGTTGAATTCAGAATGGAATACACCTGTACCGGCACTCATCACCTGCACGTCACCGGGGCGTATGACGGATCCGTTGCCCATGCTGTCGCGGTGTTGCAGCGCTCCGCGGCGGATGATGGTGATGATTTCCATGTTGTCATGCGGATGCATGCCAAAGCCCTGTCCGCCGGCTACGGAGTCGTCGTTGAGAACTCGTAGCATGCCAAAATGTACTTTTGACGGATCATACCAAGAGGCGAAGCTGAAGCTGTGGTGGGCGTTCAACCAACCGTGATCGGCATGGCCGCGTTCGTTGGCAGGGTGATATAAGACATTCATGACATTCAATAGGAGTCAGGAGGCCGGCGTATTGCAGGTGCTGTGTGAAATGTCGACGTAAGGTTTACTATTGGAGATTCTGAAAGGATCAAGAGATCGGCTAAAGTGCTTACCCGTTATAAACAGGAATATGCCGTATGCCGCATGGGAAAAAATATATCCTGACAAGCGCTAAGACTGAAATTGTGCTTCACGTGTTTTGATCAAAGCCACTGAAGCCCAACTTCCACCGTAACACCGACTGTGCTGTCTTCTAAGGTAATGGAGGAGGGATGATTCGGGTAATTACCAAGATTGAACTTTACTTTCCCCATGTTATCATCGCTGTCCAATGTATCTTCATCAAGTAAAGTGATGTAGTAATTTGCTTCAGGCGAGGCGAGGCGATAGGGAGTAATGAGTTCATAGCGAAGAATCGAACCGGTAGCATCCACAAAAGTAGTGTCATCCAGAGGGTCGTTTGAGACTTCGATAAGACTGGCATCCAACAATTCCAAATAAATGTCAGGGGATGAAGCAGAGTCCAATGGTATTCCCAGGCTATCGTTGGTTGGCCATGATCTCAAAGTGACCGAATTGATTTGAGCCGTGCTGGTAGCATCGTTGTCTTTTTTACAACTGATCATCGCTATTGCTAAACCAAAACATAGGAGGAGGAATTTTTTCATGGGATGTTTTTTTTCATTTGTGGAACTTCAAGCCATATTGGTTAGATATAGGCGTACTGTTCTTTTTGGTAAGGTATTGAGTTGGGCGTTTAGTAAAGAAAACTCACGCCTTGAGAATCAGGACGCCAGGGTGTCGAAATTACGGTGAGCGCCGTCGCAATACGGCTTGTTCTTCGAATGGCCGCAGCGGCAGAGAGCAGTGTTCTCAGGGCGTACTTCTGTCGTTCCGTCTTTGTGTACGATGGTGATTTCACCTTTGACCAGCAAAGGACCGTTGTCCAGAACCGTAACGGTCACATTTTTATTTTCCATGATAGTAAGCTTTAGTGGCTAAAAAAAACCGGCGAGTCGTTTCGCCGGCTTTTCTCGACCGATGGTTGAATTATTTTTTGATCAGCGATGCGTCTATGGTGAAGGTGACATCGTCAGCGACTACGGCTTCACCGAGATCGTTTTTCTTGTCCCAAGTGAGTTTGAATTCTTTTCGGTTGATGGTACCCGTGGCTTTGAAGCCAGCGCGGGTATTTCCCCATGGGTCTTTCGTCGTTCCGCCGT
>CAYWDY010000027.1:0-5191 GCA_964455985.1 uncultured Flavobacteriales bacterium | reverse complement strand
TCTACGCTCTTGGTGACATCGCGGATGGTGAGGTCTCCGGTCAATACCAAACGTCCTTTGCCGAGGGATTTGATACCCGTACTCTTGAACGTCATGGTAGGGAATTTGTCAGCACTGAAGAAGTCCTCGCCTTTCAAATGACCGTCGCGTGATTCGTTGTCGGTGTTGATACTGCCTACTTCAACCGTCATGTTGGCTGACAAATCTTTGAAGTCAGCTTGCGTGGAGGTGAATGTTCCATCGAATTTCCTGAAGGAACCTTCGACTTCAGAAATCAGCATGTACTTCGTGGTGAATTTCACGCTGCTATGGGTAGGATCGATTACCCACGTATCGGCAGAGGCGCCAAGGGTCAATAACAAAAAGGCGGATGCCAACATGTTTTTCATAAGGAATAGGTTTTTGGGTTTTAGGTTCTCAAAAGTATGTTACAACAATAGATGTTGCAACAACAAATATCAATAATATTGTAAAGCGTTGAAAAATAGCAGTATAAATTCAGCCGAAGCCCTCAGTATTCTTTTTTAGTGAGGCATCACTATAAGGTAAACCGTTCAGCTGGCGGCTAAGACACTACGATTAAAAAGACCTAATGCCGATAGCATTCCGGGCCGCATCGATGGTCTTGCGTGCACTCTCGCGGGCTTTTTCGGCGCCTCGTTTTGCGACACGGTGAAGGTAATCCGTATCGGAAGAAGCCTCCATGATTTTTTCCCTCAATGGCGCGGTGAAAAGAATCATATCCTCGGCGAGCTGCTTCTTCAGATCTCCGTAGCGGATTGTCATGTTGTTGTACAGCCCGTCGAAGTGCGCCACTGTATCGGCGGTGGAAACAGCTTCTAAAAGCAGAAAGAGGTTCCGGATGACTTCCGGTTTTTCCTGATTCGGCTGGGTAGGACCCGAATCGGTAACGGCACGCATCACTTTTTTACGGATGACTTCCGGTGGATCAGCCAGGAAAATGGCATTTCCCTCGCCTTCGCTCTTGCCCATTTTTCCACTGCCATCCAGCCCCGGGATTTTTACCAGCTGTGTTCCGTAATTGAACGCGAAGGGTTCCGGGAAAAGTTCACTCTGATACATGCGGTTAAAACGGTTCCCGAATGTACGTGCCATTTCCAAGTGCTGTTCCTGGTCCTTACCGACCGGAACTTTGACCGCCCGGTGAATCAGGATATCAGCGGCCATCAAGGTAGGATACGTCAGTAACCCGGCGTTGATGTTATCGGGCTGCTTTCTGATTTTCTCTTTGAAGGAGGTGCATCGTTCGAGTTCGCCCACGTATGCATTCATGTTGAGCAGAAGATACAGTTCCGGGATCTCGGGGATATCGCTCTGCACGTAGAGTGTAGCCGCTTCCGGGTCCAATCCGCATGCCAGGTATTCCGCCAGTACCTGCTTTACATTATTGTGCAGATCGGCAGGCGTAGGATGTGTAGTCAGCGAATGGTAATCGGCGATGAAAAAATAGCAATCATACTCGTGTTGCATTTTCAGGAAATTACGCACCGCACCAAAGTAATTGCCCAAGTGCAGGTTACCTGTGCTTCGAATACCACTGACGACGATCTCTTTCATAGGCTCCAAAGGTAATCAGTTTACGGAAACGGCCTTTTGCGTACCTTTCCACTTCTATTAACCAGTGCGTATGAAAGAGAAAATCGACCAGTTGGAAAAGAAGCGTTCGGAAGCCCTGCTTGGCGGTGGCAAGGAACGAATCGCTGCGCAGCATAAGAAAGGCAAGATGACCGCCCGCGAGCGGCTTCACTTCCTGATGGATGAAGGAACTTTTGAAGAAATCGGTATGCTGGTGACTCACCGGGCTACCGATTTCGGAATCGATAAGGAAAAATACCTAGGTGATGGCGTCATCACCGGTTTTGGTCGTATCCATGGACGACTGGTCTATGTCTATGCTCAGGATTTCACCGTGTTCGGTGGATCATTGTCGGAGACCCATGCCCGTAAGATTTGTCGCATCATGGATCTTGCCATGCAGAATGGTGCACCCGTCATCGGACTGAATGATTCAGGCGGCGCCCGTATTCAGGAAGGCGTTGTTTCATTGGGCGGTTATGCCGACATCTTCTACCGTAACGTCCGGGCGTCGGGAGTCATCCCGCAGATTTCCGCCATCATGGGACCGTGTGCCGGAGGTGCCGTTTATTCACCGGCCATCACGGATTTCATCATGATGGTCGAGAACACATCCTACATGTTTGTCACCGGCCCGAACGTTGTGAAGACAGTCACCCACGAAGACGTGACGTCTGAAGAACTGGGCGGCGCCTCAGCGCATGCCACCAAATCCGGAGTCACTCATTTCACCGCAGCCAATGGGTTGGAATGCATTCAGAAAATCAAGCAGCTTCTTAGCTACATGCCGCAGAACTGCGAAGAGGAGGCTCCGGCCATTGCGTATGAAGCCGGTGACGAGATGAGGCCTTCGCTCGATTCCATCATACCCGATAACCCCAACCAACCGTACGATATCCGTGAGGTAGTCGAGTCGGTCATCGATGAAGGTTCCTTCTTTGAAGTGCACAAGGATTTCGCGGAGAATATCGTCGTAGGCTTCGCTCGATTGGCTGGCAAGAGTTTGGGTATCGTGGCGAATCAACCGGCCCACCTGGCCGGAGTGTTGGACATCCATGCCTCGACCAAAGCGGCGCGTTTCGTTCGCTTCTGCGATTGTTTCAATATCCCCTTGCTGGTATTCGAAGATGTTCCGGGCTTCCTCCCCGGTACGGACCAGGAATGGAATGGAATCATCACCAACGGAGCAAAACTACTTTATGCCTTCAGCGAAGCTACGGTTCCTCGTATTACCGTCATCACGCGTAAAGCGTACGGCGGTGCTTATGACGTCATGAACTCCAAGCACATCGGTGCCGACATGAATTACGCCTGGCCCTCGGCTGAAATTGCCGTCATGGGTGCCAAAGGAGCAGCGGAAATCATTTTCCGGAAAGAAATCCAAGAGGCGAAGGATCCGGCTGACAAGTGGAAAGAAAAAGAGCAGGAGTATAACCAGCTTTTTGCGAATCCATACAAAGCCGCAGAACATGGCTATGTTGATGAAGTCATACTGCCTTCCGAAACGCGGAAGAAGTTGATTGCAGCGTTCTCCATGCTTTCCAATAAGGTCGATACGCTACCTAAGAAGAAACACGGCAATATTCCGTTGTAATCCTTCTCCCGTGAAAAGGCTGTTACTTTTATTGAACTTCCTTTTTTGTCTGGCATGCACCGGACGCGCTCAGACATGGTCCTGGGTTGGATATGACACCGCTTATTCTCCGTTCAATTCAGCCGTGCCCGGACCTCTTGTTGAGATGAATTACCCCGGCACCGGCAACTCCGATGTATACGTGTCTTGGCATGAAGAAGGCGGGCTCTATTTCTCGCAGCATGTTTTCAGTCAGCAGCGTGTTCATCGGTTTGACGCTGCCGGCAATCTTCTGCGATCTTTCTCGTTGGGTCGCCGTGCTTCATTGACTCGGATAATCGCCGCTCCAGACGGCGATTTGTATCTGCTGGGGTCCTTCATGGATACACTGCGAAAGGACACCACAGTGCTTCTACTCAATACGCAACCGGATAGTTTATCCCGCAATGTATTCCTGCTTCGAATGGATTCTCTGGGAAACATCCGGTGGTCAAGGAATATGTCGTTATCGCATCCCGAATGGATCGATGACGGTGTAGCGGTGGTCCAGGAGGATGGGGTACTGTGGTATGCATACAGTGATTTCTTCTCTGGAAATATCATTGCGTTGGATGCAGCCGGACAGGATTCTGCTATCTACCCGATTAACGGATCTTCATCCTTCTTTTTCTCAGACATGGCATTCGATCCTGCCGGGGCGATATACCTTACCGGAGCTGTAGGAAGCGGAACGCTGGATTGGTCTGGACTACCCATCAACATCACCAACACCTACAATAGGTTCATCGCGAAGATCGATGTAACAGGGCAGGGCAGATGGTTTCAAACGATTCAGGATATCACCTTCGGTAACCCGCGAATCTCCGTGGATGATAGTGCCCACATTTATATGACGGATGAGCTTTTCGACTCCACCACCGTTGGACCAGTTCACCTTCAAGGACCTGATTGGGTCTTTGATTTCATGTTGGCACGCTGGGATTCTTCCGGTACGTTACAGTGGGCACTTGATGTTCCTAATCCTTCCAGTATCACCGGCGACATACGCTTGTCATTGGGAAAATCCATTTCAGCCACATCAACTGGATGTCGCTTGTTGGGGTATTACCGCGGACTGCTTGACTGGGGAAACGGAGTAGTGATCGGCGGAGGTACCGCACTCACGAATCAGGGACTCGCCTTGATGACCTTCGACAGTCAGGGTCAATTGCTTAAACAGGTCGGTATTCCAGCGATCAATGGGCTTTATCCGGCTGCATTGGTTTCATCCGCTGATATGGGCTACATCACCGGAACAGGTACAGGCAGTTTGTTGGTGGACTCGACACTTATACAAGCTGCAACGCCCTCATCTTTTTTCTCCTTTGTGATACGGTTTTCCGATTCCTTCTCCTCCTTGGTGTCGGATATTACGCGTTCTGTCGATATTCGGATTGCACCAAATCCTACTCCTAACGGGCGACTCACGCTGCTCGGGGCGAATCGGAAAGAATCGGTTAAAGTCATGGATATTCAGGGCCATGTATTATACACATCCGAAATCATCGATTGCTCCGGCCCCTGCTCTTTCGAAACCGGTCTTCCCTCTGGCTATTACAGGGTGTTGCTCGAATCCGGCAGGAGTTTGCCTTGGATCATCACACGTTAAAGACGATTATTCCGCAGGTATTCGCTTTGCATCCCACCGTCGAGCCCATTCGAAGAGTACGGCCATCACTAGACTCACCGAGATCAACACCACAAAAAGCGTATTGAATCCAAAGCGGTCGGCCACCCCCAGTCCGATGATTGGAGCCGTGATGGTAGAGACACCGAAGGCCATGGAGTAAAGTGCATTGTATTGCCCTTCGCGCCCGCGCGGAGCGCGCGAAAGCGCATGATTCATCATGAACGGCATGGCAAATATTTCCGACAGGGTGATGGCCACGGTATAGATCACGGACATGATCAACGCCGGATTATTGAACCATAGTATTCCGAAGGCCACGGGAAGACAAAGCGATCCCAAGATCATGTATCTGA
>CAYWDY010000026.1:13245-14925 GCA_964455985.1 uncultured Flavobacteriales bacterium | reverse complement strand
ACCGTTCACGTCATCCAGAGTGATTTTGTGTCCAACGTAAACCGCATCACCAAAAATGAACGGTATGCCTCGGGCGTTGGATTGGTTGAAAAACAATTGGATTCGCTTCGTACTACGTTGGCATTCGGTCCGGTGCTCATCCTGAACGGCATCGAATATTCCCAACGGATCAACTCCTACCACCGATGAAACTAAGATTACCCTTGCTCTTCCTATGGGTGTTTGCTTCCAGCCTTTCTGCGCTGGCCCAGACTCATGATTTTTTCATCGGCTTTACCGACCGTAACGGCAGTCCGTATTCCATACAGCAGCCCCTCGATTTTCTTTCGCAGCGTGCCTTGGCTCGCCGCACGAGGCATAACATTCCGCTCACCGACAGTGATCTGCCGGTGAATCCGAATTATGTCTCGGGTGTCGCTGCGTTAGGCATTCAAGTAGTCCATGAGGTGAAATGGTTCAATGGAATCACCGTACGCTGCGATTCCTCTCAATTACCCGCTATTCTTGCTTTGCCTTACGTGCTTCAGTCGCAGCCGATCAAGCGGCTGCACGGACCCTCGGGTCGTATCCGTAAGTTTGATCGTATGCCTGACGGTATACCGGTCATGACTCCGGAAATGCGCACGCTTACGTTGGATTACGGTAGCGCCTTGCGCCAAATACAGCAGTTGAATGCCACCTTTCTGCACGACCAGAGTTATGCAGGACAGGGAATGCTGATCGGCGTTCTGGATGCGGGATTCAACGCCTTGGATACGATCAGTGCTTTTCAGCCCCTGTTGAATCGTTCGGGATTGATTGGAACCTGGGACTTTGTAGAAGATGAATCGTCGGTTTATGAAAACGATGCGCACGGTACGGAAGTGATGTCTTGTATGGCAGCGGATGCTCCCGGACAAATGATTGGTACGGCACCGGATGCCGATTACCTGTTGCTTCGCACGGAAGACGCCCTGACCGAATATCCGGTGGAGGAATACAATTGGGCCGTGGGAGCTGCCTATGCCGACAGCGCAGGCGTTGATGTGATCAATTCCTCGCTGGGATACTCGGAGTTTGACGATCCTGCTTATAATTATACGTATGCAGATCTCGACGGAAACACCACACCTTCGGCGCGGGCGGCTGACTTGGCAGCTTCCAAAGGGATATTGGTGCTGCTAAGCGCCGGCAACCAAGGGTCTAGTTCATGGCATTATATATCCACACCTGCGGATGCCGACAGTGCCCTCACGGTGGGCGCGGTGGATTCTGCCGGGTATCAAGCCTCCTTCAGCAGTTGGGGTCCTTCGGCCGATGGTCGGGTCAAGCCCGATGTCATGGCCATGGGTCGGCGAACGGCAGTCGTCTATTGCGATGGTTCGTATACGCGAGGCAGCGGAACTTCGTTTTCCTCTCCGGTATTGGCCGGTGCTGCGGCTTGCCTTTGGCAGGCGCATCCCGCTAAAACAAACATGGAGATCCTTCGAGCCATTCAAGAAAGCGCCTCCTATTACACATCACCCTCTGATTCTTTGGGCTACGGCATACCCGATTTTTATGCCGCTCATGTAAGGTTGGGGGTAGAGGCGCCGGGTGCCCAGTCTTCAGAAGGTATCCTGTATGTTTCACCGAATCCATTCTCGGACCGGTTTACACTGGGGTACTTTTCAGGCTCTTCTCAGGCGATCCAATGTGATT
>CAYWDY010000026.1:10527-13235 GCA_964455985.1 uncultured Flavobacteriales bacterium | reverse complement strand
CGTCAGAGCGGGTGAAATCAACCGCTTGGATTTCCAGGTTGAAGGAATTTTGCCGGCCGGAATCTATCAGTTGGTAGTGACCGGGAAAGACTCCCGTTCCACACGGACGCTTACCGTAGTGCGTTAGTCGACAGCTTTCTCCAGTTGACTTAACAGAAATAATACGCTGTTAATCAGCCGGTAAAACAATCCATGTAAAGTATTAGTGAATGCCTTTGGCAGCCAGATAACGTTCCGCATCCAAGGCAGCCATGCATCCTGAACCGGCAGCGGTAACGGCCTGACGGTAGGTTTTGTCGGCTACGTCTCCGGCAGCAAAAACACCTTCGATATTGGTCCGGGTAGAGCCAGGAACCGTCACCAAGTACCCGGTATCGTCCATGTCCAGCCAGCCTTTGAAAATGTCGGAGTTGGGCTGGTGACCGATAGCCACGAAAAATCCGGTCACATCCAACCGGCGTTCCTGGCCGGTTTTGGAGTCGACAACCAGAACCCCTTCTACTGTTTTTTCACCCAGAATTTCCTTGGTATCGTGGCTCCAGAGGACTTCGATATTGGGGGTATTCAGGACGCGGTTCTGCATGGCTTTGCTGGCCCGCATCTCATCGCGTCGAACGATCATATATACTTTCTGGCAGAGTTTGGCCAAGTACGTGGCTTCTTCAGCGGCCGTATCTCCGGCGCCCACGATGGCAACCGTCTGCCCTCGGAAAAAGAAGCCGTCACAAACGGCACAGGCAGAGACACCATACCCGTTTAGTCGCTGCTCGGAAGGGAGGCCTAGCCATTTGGCGGAAGCACCCGTCGAGATGATTACCGTATCAGCCAGAATCGTTTTGGTGCCATCCACGACCACCTTGTGGACAGGACCGGTTAAATCTACCGAAGTGGCATAGCCGAAACGGATATCGGCTCCAAAGCGCTCGGCTTGAGCTTTAAAATCCTCCATCATTTCGGGGCCCTGAGTGCCCTTGGGGTATCCGGGATAATTCTCCACTTCCGTGGTGATGGTCAGCTGTCCGCCGGGCTGAAGGCCCGTGTACAGCACAGGTTTCAAGTCAGCGCGGGAAGCATAGATGGCGGCCGTATAGCCGGCAGGTCCGGAACCGATAATCAGGCACTGGACGTGTTCCTGTTGTTCACTCATGATGGTTGATTCGTTGGGGCGACAAAAGTAACAATTTGAGGGGAGTGTATCACCGGGCGAAAATGGTATCGAACGTGGTCGAATACCCGCACCAGACGCCCAGACCTCCTTCGATATTGCCGGTAACTGGAGTAATGGAGCCGAACGGATTACCGTTGTTCGAGACCTGCGTCTCTTCCGACCGCCAGAATTCAAAGCTGGCTCGGTCTATACTGCAGAATTTGACTACGATAGTGTCGCCACGTTTGAAGAAAAAGTTCTCTTCGTTCTTATCCTCCGGCTTATTGGAATTAAAGGCTTTTCCCCGGACCACGTTGAAATCGAAACTGGTGCCGTTGATGAACCGATCCTCGAATACCGATCCCAAGGGAGCGATGAAGGTGGTGTCTTTTTCCTTGCCGGCATCCGGTCCGTAGGTATATTGGTTGATACGCTGCGCGAACCACCGGTAGCAATTCCCTAATGTATCCGGATCCGTCAGGTGTGCCCATGCGAATCCCAGCGAGTCACGTCTTCCGTCCACCTTCCACCATACACTGTCTAATGGAACGGGCATCGGAAGATGCGTCACGGCGTTCAAGGTTTCTCCTCCGCTGTAGACGCTCAGGCGGTAGTCTCTGCCGGGTATTCCGGTCAGGTGTTGACTGAAATAAATGCCGTACCCGGGGAACTGCAACAGCGTATCGGACTGAAAGCCGTCGTTGATGATGACCGTAGCTCCCTGAACGGTTTGTTGCAGCACCTCGTTCAGGTTGACACTGCCGAAGTAATCCAGCGAACGAGATAGAATGACATACGGGGCCTTTCCGGTCTCCACGTATCCTTCGACCACCAGCATCGGATCCACGTCCGGAAGTTCCACTGTAACGTTTTTCTCGCAGGAGGAAAGTAGGACCATCCCGATCAGTACGAGCAGTGCGCGCATATGCTTTGACATCAGAAGTTGAAATTCCATGTGATGCTGGGGATGATTGGGAACAAGGAAATCTGCTTGGCGGCAATAGTGACCGTGTCGTCTTGAAACGAGGTGTCGAAGTAAATGATGTACGGATTATACCGGTTGTACACGTTGAAGATGCTGAAGTTCCAGGAGGACTCGAACTTTTTCCCCGGCCGACTCTTCAGCGTAGCGGAGAAGTCAAGTCGGTGGTAAGCAGGCAGGCGGTAGTTGTTGCGCTGTCCGCCATAATCTTCCAGTACATGTCCGTTGGAAAGCACATATAACCGCTCGGGAAATGTATTCAGGTTCCCCGTGGCATACACCCAGGTGGCGCCCAAGGTCCATCGACTGGAAAGGTCATAAGAAACGACGACAGAGGCGTCGTGACGACGGTCGAATTTGGCGTAGAACATCTTTCCATTGTTGAGGTCGGGGAAGGTCCGCTCTGTCCATGCCAGCGTATAACCGATCCATCCGTTCAACTTGCCTTTTGATTTCTTGAAAAAGAACTCAGCTCCGTAGCTGCGGCCGCTGCCGAAGACGAAGTGGTTGTCCACGTTGTCGTTCACGGAATTCTCCGGTAAAAATCCGTCTTCGTATTCGACCTGGTTTTCCAAGGTC
>CAYWDY010000026.1:0-10517 GCA_964455985.1 uncultured Flavobacteriales bacterium | reverse complement strand
TTGTAATAGACTTCGACCGAGGTCTCGAAAAGGTTCTCTTTGAAATTGCGGAAATACCCGAGCGCATACTGTGTGCCGAATTGCGGCGCGACGACATCGGTGCTAGGCACCCAAACATCGGTGGGTAAGGAGATGGAGGAGAGGGAAGCCAGGTGGATGTATTGGTAGTTTTGGGTGTAAGAAGCCTTGAGACTCGACAATGAGTTGACTTGGTAGCGGACGGCCAATCGGGGTTCCATCCTCGTGTAGGTTTTCACGTTTTGCCCCCGACTGTATTGCACCGTATCGGAAATCCGCCCGGTGATGGGATCATACTGGTAGCGATCGAACGGACCGATCTGTTGGAATAACGTTCCCCGCAAGCCGCCGCTGATCCGCCAACGTTCGTTGACATCGAATTCGTCACTCACGTAGAGGGCTACGTCATTGGCGTAATTACGGATGATTTTCCCCAAGTCGAAAACGACATCGCCCGATTGGGCGGATGCATTACTGGGAACAAAGACGTGGAAGATATATTGTCCGCCGAATTTGACCTGATGACGGTGATCGGGCATCCACGTGAAATCCGACTTAACGTTATAATCTGTTATGCCGGAAAAGAGTTTGAACTTGAAGGTTTCCTGACCGCCTTCGAACTGAAAATCATAATTGGTGAAGATCAGCGAGGTGTTCATGAACAGGCGGTTGCTGAACAAGTGGTTCCAGCGCGCTGTCGCCGTGGCATTTCCCCACGGTACCCGGATGGAGAAATCGGAATTCGTGCTCTTATAGCCGAATACATCGCGTCCGAAATAACCGCTGAGAAACAGTCGGTCCTTATCGCTGAACGTGTAATTGAGTTTGGCATTCAGGTCAAAGAAGTAATAGCTGTTGCCGTAGAGATCGGAGCTTTTGGGAGTAATTGGCGGCTTGAAAAAGAGGTCGATGAACGTTCGACGCGCTGAGACGATGAACGAGCTCGTGTCTTTTTTAATCGGTCCTTGGATCGTCAATCGGCTGGATACGACACCGATTCCGCCTTCCACCGTAAGCTTCTGGTTATTCCCCTCTTTCATCTGGATATCCAAAACCGAAGCCAATCTTCCGCCATAGTTGGCCGGCATGCCTCCTTTCGTCAAGGTAACGCTCTGTACTGCATCGGCATTGAATACCGAGAAGAATCCGAACAGGTGAGCGGCGTTGTAGACATTCGCTTCGTCCAACAGGATCAGGTTTTGGTCAGGGCCGCCGCCCCGGACATAGAAACCGCTGTTGCCTTCGCCCGCGCTCGAAACACCGGGCAGCAGCTGGATGGCCTTTAGCAAGTCCACTTCCCCTAGAAAGGCGGGAAGCGATTTTATCTTATCCACGTCCAACGTTTGTTGACTCATCTGGATGTCGTTCACATTTTTGTCCTCCCGCTCGGCTGAAATGGTCACCTCTTTGGCCTGAATGGCTGCTGTCGACAAATTCACGTTCAGCCGTATATCCTTGGTCAGGTCCAGCACATGGGGTTCCGGATTGAATCCGACGTAACTGAAGGTGACGTGATAACTTCCTTCCGGAAGGGTGATGGAGTAGAAACCGTAGGCATTCGTGGTAGTCCCTTTGTTGATTTCACGGATGAAGAGGGAAGCTCCTGGCAGCGATTCACCGGTGGCTTTTTCTTTGACGTACCCGCTGAGGGTGAAATTGCCTACTGCTCTTGAAACCGTGGTATGGATACAAAACAGGGTAATCAGCACTAAAAAACGCAACACTAGTCGGGGAGAGGGCATAGGGAACGGTACGGCAAAAGTAACAAAGCCATCGCCTTAATGTTCCTGACAGCTTGCATTATCGGACATAAAAAAAGTCGCCGGGTTTAATGGCGACTTTAATCATCGTAAATACGTAAGCCGGGTTCTGTTACCGGAAATGAATCCGGTCCTGTCATTTATCTGGGACGGAACTCGCGTTCCGCCTCCATCAACCTACCCACCAGATTGTCCCGAAGGACGGGAACGGGCCGCTCCATATCTGGCCTATTTGGTCTTTCAATACCTGAGGTTTACCCGAACGCCACGTCACCGTGTCGTTCCGTGGGCTCTTACCCCACGTTTTCACCCTTACCCCGTTGCCGGGGCGGTATAGTTTTCTGCGGCACTTTCTGTTGCCGTTTGACCGGCACCTTCCTGTTAGGAAGCAGGTCGCCCTGTATTGCCCGGACTTTCCTCCCTTCCGCAAGCGGAAGAGCGACAGGTTCGATTTTCGATGTTGTTACGATTGCAAAAGTAACGAAACACCGCTTGTAATTCAAGATGAGGCAGCCCCGCTGTCGGTGCACAATCGGTATATTTACACCCTATGCAGATTTTGACAACGGCTTCGGCCTGGTGGTCCTTGGCGTGCCTCGCATTAGGCATCGGATATGCCACGCTGCTCTACCGGAGCACGTCTGCGTTCACGCCCGCCATGCGGCGTCTGTTGTTCGTCTTCCGTGCCCTCACGGTGTCGTTGATTGCTTTCCTGCTCTTATCACCGCTCATCCGCACCACTACCCGGGAAAAAGAAAAGCCTATTGTGGTGCTGGCGATGGATGATTCTCAGAGCATTCTGCTGGCTGATTCATCATTCGCCAGCCAGTCTTTGCCTGCTATCTACACCCGCCTGAAGGACGAACTATCCTCTACCTATCAAGTGCAGGACCTTGCCTTCTCTGACCGGATTGCGGAGGGAGCGCCCTCCGGATACACCGGTAAGCAGACGGATTATGACCGGTTGATCCAGGAAATCAACGCCCGGTACACCAACCGTAATCTCGCTGCCGTCATCGTCGCCTCCGACGGATTGTATAACAAAGGCGGTAATCCGCTTTATCGGCCTCTGGATGCCGCTGTTCCGGTATATACTATCGCCTTGGGTGATACCACGGTCCGGAAAGACCTGCTGATTGCAAAAACGGATTACAACAAGGTCGTTTACTTGGGCAATTCATTCCCGGTGGAAGTAACCGTTGATGCCCGGCAATGCAACGGCTCGTCGTTCACCCTGACGGTTAAGCAAGATTCGAACACGGTATTTTCCAGGACGCTGACCGCAGCCGGATCACGGTACCGCACCAAAGTCCCGGTTGTGCTGGAAGCGCGGAAGAAAGGAATCCTGAAGTTACAGCTGTCTGTCTCGGAAGTCTCTGGTGAAGTGACGACCAGCAACAACTCGACGGATGTGTACATCGAAGTCCGTGAATCCAAGGAAAAGATACTGCTGTTGGCTAATGCGCCGCATCCGGATATCGGTGCCATCAAATCGCAGTTGGAACAATCGCAGAATTATTCCGTGACTGTCCGGATGGTGGATCAGCCTTTCACCATGAGTGATTTTAATCTGGTCATCCTGCATAATCTTCCCTCTGACCGATATCCCCTCGAAGAGACCTATCGTAGGTTTCACAGCACCGGTGTTCCTATTTTGATGGTGATCGGTACACAGACCTCGTTAGCGGCCTTGAACAAGTTGGATGCAGGCCTGGAAGTCATCGCAGGTGGTTCCGCCAAAGCCAACGCCGTTCAGGCGGCACTGGATCCCGGTTTTTCCCTCTTCAGGGTCGATGATATCATCAAAGAGAGGATCAAAGCTTTCCCGCCGCTTTTCGCACCGTTTGGAGATTACAAACCTTCAGGAACTCCTTCTGTTTTATTATACCAGCAAATCGGTAACGTGCGTAGCGATGAGCCCCTGCTTTTCTTTACGGAAAAGGATCGGGTACGATGCGGCTTTATCGCCGGCGAAGGAATTTGGCGATGGCCGGTGGCCGAATACGCCGCGCACCGGGAAGTAACTGCCAGTCGCGAGATACTCGTGAAGACCATCCAGTTCCTGTCGGTCAAAGAAGAGCGAAGTCGATTCAGGGTCGAACTAAAACGCGCCTTTCAAGAAAATGAACCGATCCTCATCGATGCCGAGGTGTTCAACGAGAATTATGAGCCGGTGCAAACAGCAGAGGTGACAGTCGAAATCACCCATGAGAATGGAAAACGATTCCCGTTCTCTTGTTCACCGAGCGGATCGCTGTACTCGCTGAATGCCGGTTACTTGGCTCCGGGGCAGTACAAGTACACCGCGAAAGCCACCATGTCCGGTGAATCCTTGGTGCAGTCCGGAACATTCACGGTGGCTCCGGTCAGCGCTGAATTGTCTGAAACGGTCGCTGATCATCGTTTGTTGGAAGCGTGGTCCGAAAAATACAA
This sequence comes from uncultured Flavobacteriales bacterium, assembly GCA_964455985.1. Taxonomy (GTDB): domain Bacteria; phylum Bacteroidota; class Bacteroidia; order AKYH767-A; family 2013-40CM-41-45; genus Pollutiaquabacter. The sequence continues at coordinate 6,306 of CAYWDY010000026.1, read as the reverse complement.
TGGCCGTATGTTTCTTCCGGGAGCAACGGATGAATTGGTGAAGACGTTGCTGTCCGATACTCAGGCGAAGACCGTAAGCTACTCCCGAACGGAACTGAAAGACTTGATCAATATCAAGGAGTTGTTTTTTCTTCTCCTGTTGTTCCTGGCAGCAGAGTGGCTGTTGCGTAAACGATCCGGAAGTTATTGATCAAGGATAGTATTGTTGAATATCCGCTTCAGCGGGTAGTCCTTTATCGTTCTCGATATATTCCAATAGTGCTAAAGCCAAGTAGGGTGCCAGCGTGCTCCCTTTACTTCCTAATCCATTTAAAATAAACCATGGTTCACGCTGCGGATGTCTGCCCACTAGTGGACGTCGGTCTTTGGCTACCGGGCGGACACCGGCTTGGTGACTGATCACCTCGAACGGACAGGAAATGATGCGTTCGATTTTGTCCATCAGCTCCTGTCGAGCTTTATCAGTCGGAATTGAATCCAACGGATTCCACGAGTAGGTAGAGCCGACACGGAAACAGTGATCTCCGATGGGAATGAAAAAGAGTCCTTGGGTCAGTATGTCTGATTCGGGGAAGTCCGGTATCCTGGCGGTCAGGATTTCTCCCTTGGCAGGCTCGAACGGCAGCCAATTCCAAAAGGGATTAAGCCTAGCCTGCTGTCCTTCACAGAAGACAATATTTCGCGGTTGGTACGAGTGAGCATCAAGCCAACTTTCCAGCGGACTTTCCGTGGAATAGTCTATTACGCCTTCCGACAGTTGACCGGAATCGGACCAGCGTAAACGGTGATAGGTTAGAAAGCCCGGTAAGTCCACCCAACCGCCACCTGTCACACGGAACAGCCGCCGATAGTGTCGTAAAACATGTTCGTAGCCGCTGACGGTTTGTGCAGAGAGATACTTTCGCACATCCGGTTCTTCTGTTCGCGAAAGCCAGTCGTTTACCGTTTTATCATCTACGATCACTTCGATGGAATCCATGGGGTGATACCATTTCTTTCCATGGACCGATTCTTCTCGGCGGTAAAACTCCGCGGCAAACGGGAAGAGGGTGTCTGCCATCCAACTCTTGACAATGCGTCTGCCGGTAATCGGATGCATGTAGCCTGCGGCTACCATCGAGGATGCATGAGCAAGCCCTTGGTCCAGGATATGAAACCGTTTGCCTAATCGCTCCAGATGCAGAGCAAAGCAGGTCCCTGCAACGCCTTGCCCTATGATCAGGTAGTCGAACTCTCGCATCAGGGTTTCTCTCCGGTATAGGCTACCACTGCGATACGATGGCCTGTGGGGTCCACGACGATTCGGTAAAAGTCGCCCAACTCTTGTTTGAAGTCTGCGACTGGAGTCCACGACGGCTTATCGTTCGCCCAAGCGTATAAGATGCCGGCATTGCCCAACAGCAAGCTGCCATCTGGCAACAATTCGAAATCCTCACTGCCCGTCAGGGTGGAAGTTACAGAGGTAATCGTTCCGTTGCTCAGGTCATAGCGCTTGATCCAAGTGGTAATAGAATCCGATTTGTCGGTGAAATAGAGTCCGTGTTTTTCCGAATCGGTTTTCAGGCAACGGCCGATGGAAGCAGCAAGCGGTGTTCTTTTTCCGGTATGTACGTTGAGCAGTTGTAGGGTAGGAGGCGTTCCTAGCACGAACATGGCGATCACGGAATCCGATACCCACGTGTAGTAACCAATAGAGTCAGAGCCATATACTGAAGAAGAAACTCTGGTGTTTGAAACCGGTATCACATAAAACCGCTGTCCGCTGTCTGCATCAACACGCACCACGGAGATCCAGCTGGAATCGGGCGTACGTCGCGGAGAGTATTCGCTTTCGGGCGTACGTGTGACGCGTTCCACGCGCATGCGGGTGAAATCGCATCGGTAGATATCGGATTGAGTGGTGTCCTGATTGATGGATACGAAGTAAAAACTGCGTCCATCGGCTGTGAATTCGGGTTGGTTGTCGTAGCCTTTACGGCGTGTAAGGTTGACCGGCTTGGAAAAGTGCCAGCCGGCAGAATCCTTTTTCATGTCACACAGGAAAATATCCGTGTCGGGTAACTGCGCGTGAAGGAGTGTGCCGATAGGTAAGAATAAGAGCAATAAACGGAAGGTCTTCATAGTTTTCGTTCAATCTTGGGTTGACGGTTCGGGTTCAGGCAAAGCCAGATGTCGGTACTATCCGTCTGTTCAGAGACAAAGGTGGTGTGGTGTGAAAATCCTCGGACTAGCAGGCTGTCTTTCTTCGAATCCAGGATATGAATGGAATCCAAGGCGCCTTTGAAATCCAAGTCGCGGCAAAGCGTTTGGTGGAACATGCCTTTCTTGGCAATCAGTTTGTAGGCGATTTGTTCACCCTGACGAGCCCACGGACTTTGTTCCTCTAAGTAATAGGCATCTTTCACCGGAAATGACCGACCGATTGAATCCACATATTTCGTGGTCAGTAGAAAGTTGACGAACCGCGAAGGGGAAAAAAGGAAAAGGGGGAAAGTCAGCATGAATACACTGAAATACGCCCGAAGAGGTTTGGGCGCATTCATTCTCCATACGATCCCACACAATACGGTGCCGGAGCAGATGAAGAGGAGAAAAGGAAACTGGATAGAGGGTGTTGAATCAGCGAGGAGTCGGGTGATTAAGAAGAATACCAGAAATAATCCATGTGTAGCCGATAACAAAAGCAGTTGCCGCAAAGTCATACCCCTTCCGGCAATCATAAGCACCAGGGCTGCAATGACACTGCCGATATAGACGGCGATCGATAGGTAGAATATCATACGGGGAATTTACCCCAAAGCTACACAACGCGGACAAATCCCCGAACAGGATTACCGAATGGCATTGTCGATAAGACGGAATCCTTTTCCGTGCACGTTGATAATGTCCAATTTCGGATCCTGACGGAGGTATTTCCGGAGTTTCGTTATGAAGACGTCCATGCTCCGCGCATTGAAATACGTGTCGTCTCCCCAGATGTCCAACAGGGCCTTTTGCCGGGGAAGCAGCTCGTTCTGGAATAGGCAGAGCAGGCGCAGCAAGTCTGCCTCTTTCGGCGACAGCTTGTGGGATTCTCCGTTAGCGGTGATGGTCCGGTAGTCGTAATTGAAATGAAAAATTCCGATGTCAAATTCCTTTTTGTTGACATCCTGACCCCGCTCCTGGCTTCGTTTCAGGATGGCCTTTAATTTATAGAGCAATACTTCGGAATCGAAGGGTTTGGTGATGTAATCATCGGCTCCCACTTGGAATCCCGAAAGCATGTCTTCTTTCATCGATTTGGCCGTCAGGAATATAATCGGAATCCCTGAGTCTTTATCGCGGATCTCTTTGGCCAGGGTGAAGCCGTCTTTCTTGGGCATCATGACGTCCAACAGACACACGTCGAAGTTGCCGGCGATGAATCGATCATAGGCCTCGTTTCCATCGGCACAAAGGGCGACATCATAATCGTTGAGCTCGAGATAATTTTTGAGCACGGTGCCGAAATTCGGATCGTCTTCAGCGAGCAGGATACGAGGTTTGGTTGGGTTGTTCATACGATAGGTTGTTTCAAGGGTAGATATATTTCAAAGGTGCTTCCTTTTCCAGGTTCACTGTCAACCCGGATGGTTCCGTGATGTTTTTTCAACATGACATCCACATAGCTAAGTCCGAGTCCGAATCCTTTTACATTATGGACATTTCCAGTAGGAACGCGGAAGAATTTTTCAAATATCCTGCTTTGCATTTCGCGACTCATCCCGATTCCTCGGTCTGAGATTCGAATGAAAAGTCCTTCCATGGAAGAGTGGGTCTCCACTTTTATCTCCGGTGATTCCGGAGAATATTTATTAGCATTATCCAGCAGGTTGAACACAATATTCAGCAGATGCACAGGGTCTCCGGTCACATGACTTTGAACCGCAAGCAGGTTGGCCTTGATGGTCCCCTTTTTACTGTCCACCTGAAGTTGGATCTGATCGATGGCTTTATTGATCAGCTCGTGCATATCCACAGATTCCCGTTTGAGTTCCAAGTCTTCCTTATCCAATTGAGCCATTTGCAGAACACGTTCCACCTGACTGTTCATCCGCCGATTCTCTTCCCGAATGATACGCGTGAAATAGTCGAACTTTTCCGGATCGGAAATTGTCTTCGGATTCCGGATCGAGTCCACAGCCAATGAAATCGTGGCGATAGGCGTCTTGAACTCGTGCGTCATGTTGTTGATGAAATCCGATTTGATGTCAGATAGTTTTTTCTGTTTTAGGATGACCCAGATCGTATAGGAGAACCCTACGATCAGTACAGCGGTGAATAGGATGGAGGTGAGCAGCATCACCCAGAGCGAGTTCAGGAAATAAGGAAACGTGTCGGGGAATCGGAGAATCAGCATGTCGGGTCGGGTGACCACGTCATGCGGAAACAAGGTGATCCGGTATGGGGAATGGAACAACAACGAGTCCGGTTGGTCAGGACCCGATAACAGGAAACTGGACCGGGTGGCAGATAGAATTCCGAACTGGTAGGGGAGCGTGATACGGTTGGTGGCTAATTCCCCATGGATTAAGGAATCGAGATTGATGCCATGCAGACGTTTCAATACATCTTCGTCAGAGCCCACGAATTCCAGGGCCATCCGCTTCATGACTTCGTTGAGCTTTGATAAGCGGGATTTGATTCGTTCCTCGTTCTGCCGGATGATGACTTCTGCCGAGTCCCCGTAGATGCGGGTGATCTGGGAAGACTCGATGGTTCTCTTGGAAATGGAATCGGTATGGATGATGTTGCGTCGCTGAACGCGCATGTACGATCGTTGCTTGCCCGGTTGTTTGAATTCCACGTTGTATCCACCCCGGTCCATGTCCTGAGGCCACGGCGTTTTCATGACTTCCTCCTCCGCTGGAGTTTCGATGATCGTATCCTTTACCTGATAGAGATCTCCCTCCGTGGTATCGGACAACATCATCTCCGTGATGGAATCTGGATTGATGTTGAATAGCCGGCTGCGAAGGATGTGTGCGGCTTCGTCCGTTTCCAGTTTGTCAACGACACCGATCAAAGCACGATTCACGGCCTGGTCGAACTGCTGTTCCTTTAGGCGGATATCGTGTGAGATCCACTTCACCTGCAAGGCGATCACTCCTGTCAAGGCGAAACTCATAAGGAGGATGATCCAACGGAGACTTTTGCGGTTCATGGCTGATCAAAGGTAAGTCAAGCCCCTGTCCTTATGATTTATTTTAACCTATTCTTAACGATGGTTAACCGCCTTTTAACTTCAAATCAGGCCTTCACGGGGTATATTTCCGGTTCACAGAAAATCCCATGGATCGCTACGAAATCACCCGCTTATTGATCACGATGGTCGTCTTGTTCCTGTCGGTGTTGCTCTTTGGAGCCGTCTTGGCCTTGGTTTGATACCGACCTTCAACTACGGGGGAAGCCGGGCTCCGCATGCATTCGCTTGGCTTGGTTCAAATGTCTCAAGGTGTGACCCGAAAGGATTAAACGGATATCGGCCAAGCGTAATGTGATTAACGGGGAAACCGGGGAAGCAACGACCGCTTCCATGAATCCTCTTTTCTCCAGCTGTTCAAATTCCGATTGGAGTTGTTCTAGACCCTTCACGGTTTCGCTGACCGTTTCTATACCCTTACCACGCATTACCGGCATAAAGAGTCGAGGTGTTTTGAATTGGCGTTCAACCGTTGGTCCTAACTGTTTAATCATGCTTTGGCCGGTCCAGCGGGTAAAGGGTGAGCGCCGTTGCCAAAATCCGGCTCTATACTCTTTGTCCAGCAGATCTATCCAGGTTTTGCGATAGGCCATGTTGGTCTGATGAATATGGCTGAGGCAGCCTTTGATGGACCACCGCTTGGAATCTATCGTCCAGTCCAATTGGGAGTGGTTCAAGTGTCCGAAGTTGGCAGTGATGACATCCGCCAGCTGCTTGAAATCCGCGGACTCAGAAAACGCGTTGGAGGAACTCACGGTCGATCGGTTGTTTGATGGTGAATGGATACCGTTTACGCAGCAGGAATTTACTGACGACAACGGTGCCACTGACCTTGGCGGTAATGTGCTTGGGATCCATCAGCATGCCGGGAAGAACCTTGGCTATGGCAGGCAAATCAGCATCGAAGGAGCATTTCGCCACGAATTGGGTATCCGCGGGCATGCGGAAGGATTTCTCCAGCGAGGAATGACCGATACGGGTGTCGTTGATGAAGATGTCCGCTTCGGTAGAGACTACCCGGCATCCCCACGAATTGGGGTTATCCATCCTAAGCTTGACACTCAGGCGGGTCGTTTTGCCCAGCC
>CAYWDY010000025.1:9606-15033 GCA_964455985.1 uncultured Flavobacteriales bacterium | reverse complement strand
GCAGTCGTCCTAATCCTGCAAACAGCCAACGACTTCCTCATCCTCTATTTGGGGAAATGACTCATAGACTTGGCCCACGCCATAGAACTCCTCTGGCACTTCCAAGGCGATGAAGCGATCAGCCTGACGAGCGATGATACCCGCTGCCGGCTTGGCCGAGATAGGCACAGCTACGATGATCTCGGCAGCTCCTGACAAACGTAACAACCGGATAGCATCGGACATGGATCGTCCAGTAGCGATTCCGTCATCAATCAATAAGGCACATTTGTTCCGGACAACAGAGATATCACAGTGGTTCCTGCCGTATAGGAGTTCACGCTCGGCAAGTTGATTTTGCAAACGAGCGACTTCACCGGTGATATACGCCTCTGAAACCTCCCGACTGTCCTCCACTTTATAACCATCCTTTGTCACTACACCAATGGCATACTCTGGATTGATCGGATGACCCAGTTTCTTAATCAAGAGTACCCGCAGTGGCCACTTCAGAGTATCTGCGATGATCTTAGCCATGGGTACACTTCCACGTGGGAGTGCGACAACGACACCTTCGTTCGGAACAATGGTCTTTAATCGATCCAGAAGCAACCAGGTAGCTTGTTCCCTGTCCTTGAATGGCACGGAATTCACTTCTTCTGGGAAGTGGTGGAAAAACCAAACAACGTATAGAGCGGACAAAAGGACACCAAGCTGGTCAGAACGAACACTCCACCCAAGACCATTAATAGGACACCTGCGGCTCCCACGATGACGTGATTGTAGTACAAGACGACAAAAAGTATCGCGAGTACTATACGCACGGTGCGGTCAGTTGAGCCCATATTCTTTTTCATAGGGTTTATTTTGATGTAAGTTTAAAAAGAGCCTAGAAATAGCTCCATGACGAAAGTCAGCTTCCGAAGAAATAAACATACAACAAGGCAAGAGCCGAGGCAGTCATCAGAATAAAAGTCAAGATACCCATTAGGTTGGAGCGCAAACTATTGGTATAGTCACCCATAATATGGCGGTTGTTGCAGATCAACAATACCAGAAAAATCATGACCGGGGCTGTCAGTCCGTAAAGTACAGCAGTGTACAAAAGTGACTGCACCGGAGAGATCCCGATGAAATTGATACAGAGCGCTACGGCCACCGAAATGATCATGACGACGTAAAAACCTTTTGCCTCTCTGAATTTCTTATCCAGTCCCTCCTGCCAGCCAAAGGTTTCGGAGGTGATGTAAGACAAGGATCCCGCCAGTACCGGAATCGCCAGAAATCCCGTTCCCATGACTCCTAAAGCGAACAACCAATAGGCCGACTTGCCCGCCAAGGGCAATAATGCACGTGCAGCTTCCTCCACCGTATCAATTTTGGTGATCCCTTGTGCATGCAATATGGAGCCCGTAGTGAGCATGATGAAAAACATCACCAGGCAGGAAAAAAACATACCCAAGTCGACATCCGTCCGCATTTCCGTCAACAATTGTTTATCCACCACCAATTGGCGTGTCACCTTCTCTTCCATTTCCATGCTGGTTTGCCAGAAGAACATATAGGGTGAAATAGTAGTCCCCAACACTCCGACCAGCACCAGCAGGTATTCCTTGGAATATTCCACTTTAGGGACTAGCGTAGCCCAAGCCACTGCTTTCCAATCGATATCGATGATGAACGGAACCAAAATATAACTGAACAGCGCCAGGCACAACCACTTCATGATACGAGCCAACTTACGGTACGGCAGGTAGATGATGGTAAACAACAAAACCACCGTTATGAACACGGAAAATATGCCGGGGTGTATAGCTGGAAACAGCATATTGGCCACAGCGCCCATACCCGCTATATCAGCGCCGATATTCAGCGTGATGGCAGGAAAGCTAAAAAAGATCATCAGATAAAGCAGTGGCTTGGCATAATGCTTCTTAATGACACCGGTTAGTCCGGAGCTCGTAACCAGTCCGACTCGAGCGCACATTTCCTGCATGGAGGCCATTAACGGAAAAGTCAACCACGCGGTCCAAAGGGTAGAAAAGCCGAAGGCAGCACCGGCCTGACTGTAGGTGGCAATTCCTGACGGATCGTCGTCGCTTGCTCCAGTAATCAGCCCCGGTCCCCAATTAGCCCATCCTTTCGAGGCCGATTTTCCTTTTACTACATGCTCATCCATTTCGTATGACCCTTTGGAAGCCCAAGTTAATTTCCACAACTTGCCCCGGCAAGTCTTATTGTCATGACATATATCATATCACGAAGTTAACCGATCCGTATTTTAGGCGTATCCCATGAAATTTTTTTCTTTTCTAAAACGGACAAGTGGCTCAAACAAATGGGTCGACTTCTTTGAAGAGGCCGGTGGCATGCTTGCTTTTGCGATTCGTTTCTTTCGCCAAATTTTCACTCCTCCTTTCGAGTTCCGGGAAACAATACGTCAAGCCTACGAAATCGGGTATAAATCCCTTCCATTAGTAGGAATCACCTCATTCATCATAGGTCTTGTATTGACCTTACAATCAAGGCCAACGTTGGTGGAATTCGGCGCTGAAGCCTGGCTTCCTTCCATGGTTGGCATTTCCATCATCCGCGAAATCGGCCCGGTGATCACTGCACTGATTTGTGCAGGCAAAGTCGGATCCAGTATCGGTGCCGAATTGGGATCCATGCGTGTTACGGAACAGATCGACGCCATGGAAGTCTCCGGCACCAATCCTTTCAACTATGTGGTAGTCACCCGGATATTGGCGACAACACTTATGATTCCTGTACTGGTGATCCTGGGTGACGCTATCGCCTTGTACGGTTCTTACCTAGCCGTTAATCTGAAAAGCCCAACTACCTTGCGGCTTTTTTTTCACCAAGTCTTCGAGTCGACAGAGTATAGCGATGCCCTGCCCTCGATCATCAAATCCTATTTTTTCGGATTCGCTATCGGATGGATCGGTTGTTACAAAGGATTCAACTCCAAAAAAGGGACGGAGGGCGTGGGGCGATCAGCCAACAGTGCGGTGGTCATTTCCTCCTTGCTCATCTTTCTCATCGATTTGGTCGCTGTCCAGATTACTGAACTTCTAGGATTGATCTGACAGGTATGGAACATCAGGAAGCCATTATCATTCAAGGAGTGAAAAAATCGTTTGGAAAGAACGATGTGCTCGCGGGATTCGATTTGACCGTCCATGCAGGCGAAAACATTGTCGTCATGGGTAAATCGGGTTGCGGGAAATCCGTTCTTATCAAGTGTATCGCCGGGCTGATACCCTATGACGAGGGCAGTATACGGGTATTCGGACAGGAGATTGCCGAATTGAACCAGAAGTCGCTGGACAAATTACGGTCACGCATCGGATTTGTTTTCCAGAGCAGCGCCTTGTACGACAGCATGACAGTGGGTGAGAACCTGGAATTTCCCTTGCGACACCACGCCAAACAATTAAGTCGACAAGAGACAGAACATCTCATTCGAGAGACTCTTCACGATGTAGGCCTTGAACACACCTTGGACATGATGCCGGCAGAACTTTCCGGTGGGATGCGAAAACGAATCGGTTTGGCTAGAGCCTTGGTCATGAGACCGGAAATCATACTTTACGACGAACCCACGACCGGACTTGATCCGTTAACTGCGAATGAAATCACTCAACTGATGCTGAAAATGCAGGAGAAATATAAAGCGACCTCCATCATCATTTCACACGATATGAATTGCACCCGACTGATGGCCGACCGGGTGGTCTTCCTGATTGATGGCATCAATTATAAGGAAGAGACTTATGAAAACCTGCACCTCAGTCAGGACCGACGCATTCAATCCTTTTTTGAATATTCGCACGCATGAAAAATGAACCTAGACATAATTTACAACTGGGAGTCTTCCTGATAACAGGCACTTTGGTTTTAATTGCCGGATTGTATTTCATCGGTAAAAACAGGAACCTGTTCGGAAAGACCTACGTACTCAAGGCGCAGTTTGAAAATATCTACGGACTTCAAGCCGGCAACAACGTCAGGTATGCCGGTATCGATGTCGGCACTGTAGAAGAAATCAGCATCGAGAATGATTCCACCATAACGGTGACCATGTCCATAGAAAATAAAATGAAGTCGTTCATCCGGAGCACGTCGACCGCCACCATCGGAACAGACGGATTAATGGGAAACAAGTTGGTCAATCTCGACCCGGGCGATCCACAGTCACCCTATGCATCAGACGGAATGCGTCTGCCAAGCACCCCGGCCGTGAACACGGAAGAGATGTTGAGAACGTTGTATGCCACCAATTCAAACGTAGAGCAAATATCGTCCAACCTCAAAGAACTGACTGGGAACATCAACCGTAGCCGCGGAATCCTGTATACCATGTTGATGGATACTTCGCTGGCCCAGCAATTGGGACAGACCATGGACCGTTTGCACAGCACATCCGGAAACCTGAACCGACTGACTTGCGAACTGGCCGAAGACATACACGAAGGCCAAGGCGTTGTCGGGGAATTGTTAAACGACAGCAGTCGCACCGCTTTCGAATTCCGCGAGACCATGAACCGGGTTTACCTGACTTCCCAACATTTGGAAACCGCTACAATCCGATTGAATCAAACACTTGAAGATGTACGCAACGGCAAAGGAAGCGCCGGCACGATCATCAGCGACAGCTTGTCTGCCGAACATTTAAGACGGTCACTCATGTATATTGATTCGAGTGCCTACCAATTCAACCAGACCTTAAAAGCGCTACAACATCATTTTCTTTTCCGCAGAGCGTTCCGCAAGATGAAATCATAACCCGAGTTCTCCCCGACATGACATCTCCCACATCACCTTTTTCCCGATGGACAGATCGGCTTCCCGCTATCTTTTTCAGTGGAGCAATCCTCTACTTCGCCAGACCCATCTTGGTACCCCTTAGCTTCTCTCTACTGATCAGCTTCATCCTTTATCCCGTTTGCGACTCCTTGGAAAAAAGGCGACTCCCCCGGGCGCTGGCCATTGGATTAGGGTTATTTATGCTGCTGGCTGTCGTACTTCTCGTAGGGTGGCTACTGTCCGGTCAGGTTCATCAATTCCAAGGGGAATGGCCCTTACTGAAAGAGCGATTGATACGGACTTACGGGACGCTTCAGCAATCGATATCGAGAAGCACTCCATGGACGATCGAGCAGCAAGACGTATGGCTGAAAAAAACCATGTCAGACTCATCCGGATCCATTGCTTTATCCCTGAAATCTTTCTCGTATGAATTAGTGAAGGGATTCGTATTGTTGATACTGATCCCTTTGTTATCGGCCATGTTCCTTTATGGACGAGAACGCTGGTTCCATGCCCTTACGCTACTGCTACCTTCGGTCGACCCGGCAGAGATAAAGTCCATAGTACGCGGTGCCGTCCACGCCTATTATGAATTCATCAAAGGCATGGGAATCGTTTACTTGGCGGTAGGTA
>CAYWDY010000025.1:8266-9491 GCA_964455985.1 uncultured Flavobacteriales bacterium | reverse complement strand
CTCCCTTTTACCGATTGCTGTTTCGTGGATCACCTACGACTCTGTTTGGTATCCCTTAGGCGTCATTGCTGTTTTCACCCTCGTTCAATACCTGGAAGCGAACCTGATTTTCCCGTTGGCCGTCAGCAACCGGCTGGACATCAACACCCCGGTTACGATTATCGCTATACTCTTGGGAGGAATGCTCTGGGGTGCTGCCGGGATGATCCTTTTCGTACCGTTTGCGGGAATAACGAAACTTATCGCTGAGCGGACGCCTAACGGGAGAGCACTGGCATTTCTGTTAGGAAACGGGCCCGATAAGGGATGAATCAAACCGTAGTCGAATAGGGAATTTGTCCCCAGACCGATAACCTTGACTTCGTGTATTGATACCCCAGCTCGAATATCTGATCCGCGTAGCTATTATCGAAAATGCCAAAGCGCGACAACCCTGCAGGTTCTAGAAAAAGATGGCAGTGTCGCTTACGCTGCTTGACCGACTGCCACGCGTGGAGTGATACTAACCGTTCCATGACTTGAAAAAAACCCGAAGCCCGTTGTCCATTCTCCCAAGGATTGACATTTACGCCGATCAGCGTAATATCCTCTTCCAAGAATGGCTCCACCGGTAGGTTATTGATTACACCTCCATCAACCAGTTGATGAGACTCCACCCAAATAGGTTCGAACAAAATTGGAATAGAAGCAGAGGCTAAAAGCGGTGTTATCAATTCTCCGTGCGAGAAAAAATCCGAATGACCCTCGGTCAAATCACTGGCTACGACAATCAGGGGCACATTCAACCGTTCAAACGAGTTCTCTGGAAAATAACGGAGCAACAACTCCCCCATCTTGTTCAAGGACAACAGTCCACCGTTCAATCGGGGACGAGCAAGTTGAAGCAGCCCATTTTCTTTGACGATGGATAACGTCTCCTCCGGCGTATACCCGGCTGCGATGAAAGCCCCAACGAGTGCCCCGCTACTAGTACCTGAAATTGCTTCCAGTACCATGCCTCTCTCTTGCAAAGCCTTGATGACTCCGAGATGAGCGACACCGCGAATACCTCCCCCGGATAGGACTAGATTAAACGGCTGCATGGGTATTTTTCTTTTGTCGAGGATTGCGCCAGCTATGCTTATAAAACGCATTCTTGACGGCCACAAACTCCAGAATGTTATCCATATCCAGGTACCCCAACACTGAGCCTTGCTTTTTCACCAACAGAAGTGAGCTCTGCTCA
>CAYWDY010000025.1:0-8225 GCA_964455985.1 uncultured Flavobacteriales bacterium | reverse complement strand
CGCCGATTGCACCCCTCTTCGCATGACCGTTTCGACAAAGACATCCGGTCCTGATAATTCAACCTGTTCCAACAAACGACTGCGATCCACCACGCCCACGGGTAAAGTCCCTTTGAAGACCAAAAACTTATCACTGGAAGAATGAACCAGTCGATCCGCGAGCTCCCGCAGGGTGGATTGGGCAGAAACCGTTTCCATATCAGGCATGACGACCTCTTCAACCTTCACTCCTCGTAACGCCTCCTGCGCATCGGCCTGCTTTAATTCAACATAGCCGGTAAGAAGAACGAAAAAACCTAAAATGATCCACACCGGCTGAAATACCCAACCGGCCAGTATCATGAGTGTCGCTATGACTTGACTAGTACGCAAGGCGACCCTGCGTGCACGGTGAGATTCCATGGAAAGCATGAGCACTCCCATGAATATCCGTCCTCCGTCCATGGGAAATGCCGGAATCAAATTGAACAATCCAAGCACCAAATTCGCATAGATGAAATGGACCGACCAATTCTTAAGTGTAAGGGGATCGGTAAGACTGAATGCAGGAAAGTTTACACTTCGAAAAACCACGAGATAAAGCAATGCTGCCAAAAGAAAATTAACCAGAGGGCCAGCCAACGCGACAGCGATGGATTGCTTGGGATCCTTGGGCAATTTCTCCATCCTTGCGATTCCTCCTATGGGGAGCAGCAGGATATCCCTGGTCTGACAACCGTAACGCCTAGCCATCAACGCATGACCCATTTCATGAAAGACAACGGTGACGAACACCGCCATGACCAATGAAATCAACAACACGGTAGAGGCAAACGTAGCTCCTGTGAGCCATTGGGAGGTGAACAGGTAAAGAAACAACAACAGGAATGTCCAATGCACCTTGATGCTGATTCCCGCCACGGAGAACAACCGCAGACTTCCTCTCCTCTGCTCCATTATTCCAATGCGTTAATTCGCTGTCGCAATCCGTCCAGCATTTTTTGCTCAGGCAGTCGTATGCCATCGACTATAACTGCCGCATAAGTCAACAGGTCAACCGACAACTGCCTGACTGGCGCGGGAAGATGAAGTCTAGTAGCATGAAGAATAAAACGATCGAAATCCGCCAAAAGCCGGGATGGTTTATCCCGCCTGTCTATGGCATTCTTAAAAGCAATTTTAGCGATCAATACACCACCCATATCCGCCTGCGTCTCAAACTTTTTCGAAAGGTCTGACAACACCTCGTTCATCCGCTCGATCTCAGAGGTAGTAAGCCGACCATCCACGGCCAGCACAGCATAAATCAGCTGGCCCAATTGTTCGTAGTATCGCGTAATGATCATCATGGACTAGGTTTAATTCAATCACTATTTAGCGGGAAAAACCATGAGTGGACACGAACTGTGGAAAGACATTTTCTTGCTCACGCTACGTTCCAACATACGATCCATCCAAGATCTGTGCCGATGAGTCATTCCGAGCAAATCAGCGTCCACCTCTTCCATGTAATGAATCAAGGCCTCGTAGACATCCTCTGCCTCGAGAAGCTTGAACCTAAGCTTGGCATATCCGCTCTCTTCCTGAAGCCTGACTTTGAGTCGTTCGATAGCATCAAACTCATAGGTCTTGTCCCACTTTCCAGGGGTCACATGCAACAGCACAACCTCTGCATTCCATAAAGAGGCATAATGTATGAACCGTTCGATGTGTTCGAAATCGCCTTCTTCATAGGAAGTAGCAAAGATCATCTTATCCAGCGGCTTCATGACACTTGATTCCGGCACCACGATGACCGGACAAGTAGCATGACCCAACACGCTTCCTGTAACGGTCCCAACCAACCACTCGCGCATTCCAGACGCACCGTGAGTACCCATGACCATACTATCGCATTTCATAGACTCCGCTACCTGAACAATCTCATCCTCCGCATAGCCTGGCACAGCTAAGGTGGAGAAGTGAATATCGGGATGCTGTGCCCCCATTTTCACCACTAGTTCATGCAGCGCCTTCTCGGAATCTTTTTCAAGATCCATGTCATTGGGCAGGGCGATTGGCAAGTCAGTCGCATAGACCGGCAACACATACGAGTGCATCAGGGTGATGCGTTTGTCCAGCTTGGAGGACCAGCGCACAGCCCATTGCAGCGCGTGACTGGCCTGCGAGGAAAAATCGGTTGGCACTAGGATCGACATGGTATTCAGTATTAAAATGACGATTGGCGAAAATCCGTTTTCAAGTAATTTGATTGATCAAAAATGCTTGACGACAGCAATCCGATTGAATTCATTGAGTCTTCCGTCGTGAACAAAGTGGATGGCCACGCCTTCTTGCAACGCCATCTCGATGGCATCATCCACAGCATCTCCGATATTATGATGCGATCCCGGTACAAGCTCACCTACCGAAATGGAGAGTCCCTCTTCGGTGTAATGTGCCGGTTGTACATAACTCTCCTCGACCAACAAGGTCCTAGCGTTTCCTTGTTTGAGGGTTTCCCACACCTGAGTAATGCCAGCAGCGAAACTATCCTTACTTACCGCGTGTGCCAGTTGGCGCAACACATCATCTTCGTCCTTGCGATTCTCGGCCTCCAAGATTGGCCGAATGAGTTCACGCAACTGCGGCGTATTGATATGCTCGTAATTTCCTTCGATATACCCCAGAATGCGATGTCGATTCAGGGAATGGGAACGCATATAGCCAATGGTCTTGGCACTGCCAATGACAATCATCGGCAGCGAAGTAGTTCCCCCCTCGTGATTCAGGGTTTTATCTACCCACTGCAGGAAATTATTGAAATTGTTTTCGTCATACGCTTCCGTATCCAGGTAATCCCAACCTGGAAAAGAGTGACTGTTGGTCACATCCGCCACGTTATCCGGCATTTCCCGAAAACGAACAGACATGAATGACTTGCCATAGCCCAACAGTGTCCGTACGCCGTTTTTAGTGATCATGACCAGCAAGTACTCGCGGTTCATTTTAGCGGCTTGGATGAGGTCGCGTACCTCAAAGGACGTATCGACAATCACCTTCTCCTTCACGGCAAAGGGCAGGCGAATGACCTTACTGTGGTGAGGGGAAACATAAACCGCCAAACCCTCGGTCAGGTGGGTGTAATTGATCTGATTAACGGTGTCATATACCCGATCGAGGACAGAATCCGCCAGCTTCTTGCTGTAGCCCGCACGAAGCAGGTCTTCAGCCTGGGAGACCAAAGAAATCATGTGCTCCCGATCCACTTTGAATTCGGGGTATTTGGGATGAGTTGGAACCAAGATGGACACCGCCGGGTATTCATGTTGGCCGATAAAGGGTTGGTATTCGAGGGAGATTTCCATGATGAACAGGATTAGGATGAACTTGGTACGTTGACATTCCAAAACTAGGTTTAGAGGCAGAAAATCAGGCTGACAGCGGACATGAAGGATGATGACTTTCATCATCAATCCCAAACAAAAAAGGGCAATTTTGCGTACCTTTAATTCATGAAATCACTCCGATTCCTCTTAGTATCTATGGTCGTTGTCTTGGGGCTTTTGCAAGCCTGCAAGAAAGACGATACACCAACGGTTTCGAATTCCCTGACCCTTCGTATACGAAATACGGTGGACGGACAACCGTTGCAGCTGGGCCAAATGATATACACCAACGTATCAGGCAATACCTATCAGGTCGATCTGCTCCGCTATTACATTTCGAATGTCACCTTAGTCCGACAGGACGGATCGGGATTCAACATTGGAAACTACGATTTGATCAATGCCGAAGACGCAGCAAGCTGTGTTATCTCCGGCAGCCATATTCCCAATGGCAGCTATGATTCCTTGCGTTTCTACCTCGGGGTGGACAGCACCCGAAACAACGATCTCGCCCAGACCGGTGATCTGGATCCAAGCTATGGCATGTATTGGCCGTGGAATACCGGATATATCTTTTTCAAACACGAGGGATATTACCTGGACACCGCGGGTGCGACTCAAGACTTACTCCTGCACTACGGCACCTCGGTGGCGTTAGTGACCGTAACCTTGCCGGCAAACGTGGTATTTAACAATCAGTCGCGCACCATCGATGTCGATTTCAACCTGAATGATGTGTACAACCAACCGGTGCCTATCGATTTCAACGTCGACAATTACCATCAGTCCTCCTCAGGAAATGAACGCAACTGGATCGAGAACATGAAATTGAACTTTGGCACCGCCTTCTCTGTTACCGGTATAGAATAACTGACCCATGATCATCCGCCGCATCCTTTTGATTGTTGGCCTCTACGGCATTTTGTGGAGTTGCCGTAAGGAGGAAGAACCCGTTACCGGACCGACGCCCTATGATCTTTCCATACCCTCCGCTCTGCCGGCCATGAACATACCGGCTGACAACCCCCTGACGGTGGAGGGTGTGAGCCTGGGCAAAAAACTGTTTTACGATCGGATTCTTTCCGGTGACAACAGCCAATCCTGTGGAAGTTGCCACAACCAATCGTTTGGATTCACCGACAACAACCGCGCCTTGAGTATCGGCATCGATCAGGTTGCCGGAACACGCAATTCCATGCCGCTCTTCAACTTGGGTTATGCCACCAATTTCTTCTGGGACGGCGGTGCTACTTCGTTGGAGTCACAGGTGGTGGGCCCGATCACCAATCCGGTGGAAATGCACGAGGACCTGAACAATTGTGTGTATGAATTGAATAATCACCCCGAATACCCCGGACTATTCAAGCGTGCTTTCGGCTCAGACTCCATTACCATTTCCATGGTCATGAAAGCCATTGCACAGTTTGAGCGTACGTTGCTTTCCGGCGACTCGAAATACGACCGTTGGTTACGTGGACGAGCCACCTTGACACCACAGGAAGAAAGCGGACGTTTGGTATACGTCAGTGCCGCCAAAGGCGATTGTACACACTGCCACATCCTTGGAAGCACGTTCTCCGATTTCGCCTACAAGAACAACGGCTTGGACTCCATCTCGGCAGACAGCGGACGGGCAAGAATAACCCTTAACCCTACCGATATGGGGAAATTCAAGACCCCTTCGATGCGTAACATTGCTGTCACGGCTCCCTACATGCACGACGGCAGATTCACCACGTTGGAACAGGTTGTTGACCATTACAACACGGGATTCCACTACGCAGCAAACCTCGACCCCAACCTACAAAATGCTGTCAAAGGCCGTATGTCCGCCCAGGAAATGACTGATTTGGTCGCTTTTCTCCATACGCTTACGGACTCCACATTCCTAACTAATCCAACTTTTAGACAGTAGGAAGTACAGACTGGCTGGTGTTTTCCGTTCAAAGGAAAAAAGTAGTACTTTTCCTTTCGAACCGAACACCATGAAAAGACTACTTACCTCCCTGCTTGTTTTATTGCTCGCTTTCCACGCTACGAAAGCCAGTTGTCCAAGCGGTTATTCTGAAATCATCATTCGGATTGTTCCGGACAGTTGGCCTCAAGAGATTTCTTGGCAGCTCAGCGAATCAGGTGGTGCCCTGTTGCAATCCGGCACATCAACCGGTGACACCGTTTGTGTTCCGGACGCATCGTGCCTGGAGTTTGTGATCAACGATTCCTACGGTGACGGCATCTATTCTCCCGGTGGTTACTGGCTTTATGTAAACGGCTTGGTGGTGGACAGCGGTAATGCCTACGGCTACCAGGACATGGTCGCCTTGGATTGTCCAGCGGGAATGCATTGCACGGCTCCACTTCCCATGGCGTACGGTTCACAATGGTCCGCCTACGATGACACCTGGTACACCTTTACTCCTGACTCATCCGGAATGTATAGCCTGAATACCTGTGACAGCAATACGTGCAACACCCAACTTTGGGTGTACACCAGCTGTCCGTCTCTACCCTATACTGAAGGCCCGATGGGTTCTTATGTGTATAACGACGACAACAATTGCGGGACACAGGCGAACATGAGCTTCATGTTGGTGGCTGGCACAACATACCTGATTCGCGTGGGGGACAACCTGAATGCCTGTGCCGATTCGATATGGTTCGACTTCCAGTACAGCGGCCCCATTACCGGCTGCATGGACCCTTCCGCCTGTAATTTCAATCCGCTGGCGACTGTTGCCGATAACTCTTGCATCTACTATCCGAATCCGATGTGTCAGGGACCCGACCTTCGCTTCGACTCCCTAAGCTTCGTAAGCAGCATGGTGTTGCAGACTTTTACTGCCAGTGCCTGCGATGTAGCTGAAGGCTGTCTGATGGATTACGGAACCCGTTATGTGATTTCCTTCACGTCTAAAATCGACAATATCGGAACTCAAGATTATTACATCGGCAATCCATCTACTCAACCGGGCATGTTCAATTCCAACAACTGCCACGGGCATTCACACTACGAGGGCTACGGAGACTACCGTCTGTACGATACGAATAACAACCTATTACCGGCTGGCCACAAGAACGGCTACTGCGTCATCGACCTGTGCGGTATGGGCCAGTACACCTGCGGCAATATGGGCATATCAGCCGGATGCTACGATGCCTACGGCGTCGGCACCCAATGCCAGTGGGTAGATATCACCGACGTTCCGGACGGCGATTACCGGTTAGCTATCCTGATCAACTCACAGCATTTACCGGATGCTTTGGGGCGGTACGAAACCAACTTCCTGAACAATGCTTTGCAAGTATGCATCCGCATCACGCGCAACCTGGCCGGTGTCCCCAGTTATTCCCTGCTCCCTAACTGCACTCCCTTTGTGGATTGCAACGGAGTTCCCGGCGGCGTATCCACGATGGACTGCAGTGGCACCTGCGGCGGAACTACCGTCACGGGGGATGTCAATGCAGACGGAACCCTGGATCCTCTGGATGTCACCGGGTACATGGACCAAGTGCAAGGCCAGTTTACAGCTACTCCTTGCAGCGATCTGAACGGAGACGGTGAGATCACGGTATTCGATGCCGCTCAGGCCAACTGGTGTTATTACGGCAATCCGAACGTATCCGGAGGCACCCATAACCATTGCAATTTCCCCAGAAACATCACGAGTACCGCAGACACGAATACGCTTCGCTTGGTCAATTTCGATGCTGTAAACAACAGTGTCGATGTGGAATTGCTCAATCCACGACTGGGCGTGAAGGGCTACCAATTCACGTTGGAAGGAGTCGTCATCACTTCCGTGGTGAATATGATCAACCCGATTCAATTCCCCGCTGATGTGCGTTTCATCGCTTCTACCAACGAGGTTTTCGGATTCGGACTGAACGACTCCACCATTCCCCGAGCCGTATTGTCCCGTCCCATTGTCCGTATCTTCTTCAGCAACATCACGGATACCGCCATCTGCATCAGTCGAATCACCGCCATCATGAACGAGCGTGGCGAAGGCACGACTGCGCTGGTTGCCGGAGGTTGCATGCCGTTGACCAGCACGGGTGTTTTCTCCACCCTGAAGCCTGCAGGGCTACTGACCGTACC
Organism: uncultured Flavobacteriales bacterium; assembly: GCA_964455985.1. GTDB lineage: Bacteria > Bacteroidota > Bacteroidia > AKYH767-A > 2013-40CM-41-45 > Pollutiaquabacter. Next base: position 779 of record CAYWDY010000025.1, on the reverse strand, counting down.
GAACCCGGCGACGCAACAGACCCGACTGCACGTGGCAACCGGCGTGAAGACGAGCGATTATTGGACGTTGACCGACATCACCGGACGTGAATTCCAGTTGGCGGTGAATGCCATCGACAAAGAATGGTTCAACTTGGACTTGACGGCGCTGCCGCCCGGTGTCTACGTCTTGAGAATCTGCGACGGGGAATTTGCCGGCAGTACACGAATCGTCAAACTCTGATCAGGGCGCAACTTCAAGCGCTACCTCGATCATCTGTTTCAGGCCTTCTTGTCGTTCTTCAGCTGTCAGTTCTTCGCCTGTTCGGATATGGTCGCTGATGGTCAGTATGGCCAGTGCGTTGGCTCCATATTCAGCGGCCACGCCATAAAGACCGGCCGCTTCCATCTCTACACAGAGGATACCCATATCCTCCATCCGGTCATACAGACCTTTTACCGGATGATAGAAGAAGTCTGAGGAGAAACAACTGCCGGTGATGACGCTCATCCCTTTGGCGCGACCGACATCTACGGCTCGACGTGCCAATTCAAAGTCAGCGCAAGGGGCGAAATCATAGCCCAACAATCTGGATCGGTTGACGGAAGAGTCTGTGCTGGCGCTCAGGGCTACCACAATATCCTTCAGACGGGTCCCTTTCAATCCGCCCGCGGTACCGATGCGTATGAGGTTCTTGACTCCATACTCGGTGATCAATTCTTTGGCGTAGAGCATGCAGGATGGAATCCCCATCCCCGAACCCATGACCGAAACACGCTTTCCTTTATAATGCCCCGTG
>CAYWDY010000024.1:0-15088 GCA_964455985.1 uncultured Flavobacteriales bacterium | reverse complement strand
ACGGTTACGGTAAACAATCTTTCAAGCAATCTTTTTGCTCAAGATACGGTTCGCGCGTGCGGCGCCTCTTACACGGTGGATGCAGGAGCAGGCTATTCAACGTATGCCTGGTCTACCGGGGCTGTCACCCAATCAATTTCTGCGACCACCACCGGGTGGTATCGCTGCACGGTGACGCAGGGTGGCTGTTCGGCTACGGATAGTATTTTTGTGAGTTTGGTCAATAGTAGACTATTACAACACGATACAATAATATGCAGAGGATCATTGCTGCAGCTTAGCATGGATACAACCCTTGCTGCCGGTGCTACATCTTGTATGCAACTTCCAATAAATTTGAGACAAGGTATTGTAGCATACTATCCTTTCTGCGGTAATGCCAACGATGCTAGTGGAAATGGCAATAATGCTACATTAACCAATCCTCCTCCGACATTGACATCAGATCGATTCGGTATTCCTAACAGCGCTTACCAATTCGACATCTATCAGCTTATTTATAAGTCTATGTTGAATTATGGACAGTTTTCAGTTGGCGCATGGGCCCAATTCACAGATTATTCAGCATGCACTGTGGGAGGTGCAGGGTCCTATTTTGTAAGCCATAAATCCAATGACTTTTTCGGAAATGGATTTGCCTTGGGTCAGGTAAACGGAAATTTCTCATGGATCAATTACAATACCGCTAGCAATCCTTGGCAACAGTTTCCCGGGCCAGTTAATTTAAATCAATGGTATTACGTTATGCAGACGTATTCAAGTACTGGCCTGACAAAACTGTACATAAACGGCTTGGCAGTTGATTCTATGAATTATGGCCCGGTAATTCAAGGCGGCAATACCTATGAATTCAAAATAGGAGGAGAAATGGATCTGCCAACAGTTTGTTGGTTTAAAGGTAAAATTGATGATGTCGTTTATTACAACAGGGTTTTATCAGATAGCGAAATCAATCAACTATTCAGATTAAACTCAAATACATTGACATATTCCTGGTCCACTGGCGCTACCACGCCATCCATCACCGTAAGTCCGACTCAAACCACCACCTACTACTGCACCATCAGCAATGGCATCAGTAGTTGTACGGACAGTGTAAGGGTCACGGTGAATCAAACTACCACGTCTTCGCAACCTGCTGCCGCGTGTGATTCGTATTCGTGGAACGGCCAGACCTATACACAAAGTGGTACATACACCTATAACACTACCAATGCACAGGGCTGCGATAGCGTTGCTACCCTGAATCTGACCATTACACCGTCTTCGCGTAATACCACTACAGCTTCGGCCTGCGGGTCCTATACCTGGGCGGTCAACCAGCAAACGTACTCCGTCAGCGGAACCTATTCCGTAGTCTCCGGTTGCCATACCGAAGTGCTTGACCTGACGATAAATCCTGCGGTTACCAACACCAATACCGTCAGTGTGTGCAATTCCTATGTGTGGCCGGTTACCGGCCAGACCTATACCCAAAGCGGCAACTACACCTCGGTTAACGGTTGTACCGTCAATGTTCTCGCGCTCACCATCACCAGCGGAAACAACCAGTCCTCCAGCATTTCCGCTTGTGATTCCTACGTATGGCCCGCTACCGGTCAAACGTATACGCAGAGCGGTACGTATTCCTACACGTCCGGGTGTGATGTCTATACCTTGCAGCTGACGATTACGCCTTCTTCTTCCACCACCTCCACCGTCACGGCCTGCACGTCTTACCTCTGGCCCGCTACGGGACTCACGTATACGTCCAGCGGAAGCTACACGGTCGTATCCGGATGTCGACGCGATGTGCTGGAATTGACGATTTCCGGATCATCATCCACCTCGACGGTTACCGCCTGCGGTTCTTACCTCTGGCCGGCTAACGGACAAACCTACACGCAAAGCGGCTCCTACAGTCAAACGGCCAACTGCCACACAGATGTGCTCAGTCTTACGATCATACCCGTGACCACTAACAGCACTACGGCTTCCGCTTGCGACAGTTATACGTGGCCCATCAACGGCCGAACCTATACTTCCAGCGGCAGCTATTCCTATACGGTAGGTTGCAATACGGAAATCCTGAACCTGACGATTACCCCTCGCATCACCACCACCACGCCAGTAACGGCTTGCAGCAGTTACCTGTGGCCCTTGAATGGACAGACGTACACCTCGAGTGGGAACTATACGTACATCAATAACTGCCAGACGGAGATCCTCAGTCTGACCATCCAATCGCCAAGCACGGCAGCCACAGGAATCACGACCAGTGCATCGACGGTGACTGCAGGTACGGGAGTGACCCTGACGGTAAACGGTGGGACGCTGGGTACAGGCGCGGTATGGAAATGGTATGCGAGTTCCTGCGGCGGAACAGCTGTCGGTACCGGCTCATCCATTACCCTGACGCCGTCATCGACAACGACCTATTACGTCCGTGCGGAGGGTGCATGTAATACGACAACCTGCGTCAGCACCACCATTACCGTGAACACGGTAACCTGCGGACCTACAGGAATCACTACGAATGTGTCTGGCAATAGCATCTGCAGCGGCAGCAGCATTACGCTCGCTGTTCAGGGAACGTTATCCTCAGGAGCAACGTGGAAATGGTACAAAGGCGGATGCGGTTCCGGCACTGCGCTCGGCAGCAGCTCTACGCTGACGGTACGTCCGACCACCACAACGACCTACTACGTCCGGGCCACCGGCGGCAGTTGCGGTACGACATCCTGTGCATCAGTCACCGTCACCGTACGTCCGTTGCCAACCATGCCGGCTGCCATAACCGGTCCTGCCAGCTCCTTGTGCAGTCGCACATCGGTAGCGTACAGCATTGCGGCTGTATCCGGAGCTACGTCCTATTTGTGGACAGTACCGGTGGGAGCAACGATCGTATCCGGACAAGGAACGACGTCTGTGCTTGTCAACTTCGGCACTTCATTGGGTACTAATTCCATCTGCGGCGGCGCTTCCCTTTGCGTGCAGTCAATCATCGCGTGCGGCAGCAGTTCGCCACGTTGTTTATCCTTATCGTTGACACCTGCCTTGTCGGGCAGTATCACGGGCCTTTCTTCCCTCACCGCCAACCAGCAGACGACCTACTCGGTAGCGGCGGTAAGCGGTGCGACATCGTATGCTTGGTCGGTACCAACAGGTTGGACCATCCTGAGCGGACAAGGAACGGTATCTATTACCGTTCGTGCCGGTACGCAGTCGGGCACGGTGAAAGTCGTTCCGCAAAATGCTTGCGGAAGTGGAGCGGCCTTATCGAAGTCGGTACGAGTCGGTACGTCCACCTCGCGGTTGGCAGAAGACGATCGCACCGGCGTCACTCCGTATCCGAATCCGGTATCCGGAACACTGTATCTGAAGTCAGGCGATGAGCTTCCCGAGCGTATGGAATTGTGGGATATGCTGGGCAATCTGGTTATCGCCTCTCCGTGGGTAGAACAACTGGACATGTCAACGTTTGCACCGGGCATGTACGTGCTTCGCTTTTACTACCAAGAGGCGGTAGAGGTCAAGCGCGTCCAAGTGACCAGGTAAACAGCGCCAGAAATAAATAAACAAACCCCGGATCCGATGCCCATCAGGTCCGGGGTTTTGTACTTTTTCACACTCACACCATCCCTCGCTTCTTCTTGATCTTCTCGTAGGCTTCGTTGATCTTGCGGAATTTCTCCTGCGCGTCGCGCTGGTATTCCGCTCCCAAATGATGCACTTTGTCCGGATGAAACTTCATCGCCATCTTCCGGTACGCCTTTTTCACTTCTTCGTCGCTGGCCGTCACATCGATTTCTAAAATCGTGTACGCCGTATCCGGTCCGCGCTCGAACATCGCTTTGATGCTCAGGAAATCTTTTCCGCTGATGCCTGTCAGCGTCGCTATCCGTTCAATCACCGCCAACTCGTCGTAGCTCACCTCGCCGTCGCTCGCCGCCAAACCGAATAGCAGATGCAGCATTTCCAATCGGCCAGAGTGGTCGATGTTGCTACGGATCTGTTGACACACGGAGCTGATCGGGATATCCTGCTTCAGGATCTCCCGGAATAACGACATCCTTTCCTGCGTATGCTCTTTCCCGAACGTACGCACGAAGAAGGCCTTCACGTAGTCCAGTTCCGAACGCATCAGTTTCTGGTCGGCCATCATCACCGCCGCACACAAAACCATCAATGCGGCGCTGAAGTCATTCGGCAGGATGTAAGCCGGTTGAGCACGACTGCCGAACGGGTTGGTTTCCGGCTTGTAATTTTTCGCCGCCTCTTCGCCGATCGAACCCAATGCGAAACCCATGATTCCGCCGATAGGTCCTCCGACCGCCCAACCCAAACCACCTAAGATCCATTTTCTCCAGGATGACATACGCTTACGATGAAACACAAAAGTAGTAATTCGAAAGTAGCCTCGTCGTGCGTACCTTTACCAAACTATGGATGCGGCAGACCTTCAACAACTGAAAGAAAAATGGCAACAGCTGACTCTTCGCCTGGCCGATCAGTTCGACGAAGCCCCGGATCTGCAAGCCCTTATTTTTCTTATCGGCGTCCGCGAGCTCGGAAAAGGTCCGATGAAGTATTCCAAAGACGAAAAGCAGGACCTGATGCACATCGCCGTTTGCCGGTTGCTCAGCCGTTTCGGTCACTACGAACTGGAGGGAATCGATGAAGAAGGCTGGCCGCACTGGAAACTGCTCAAACCGCTGCCGCCGTTGACCTTGAAGGAACAGGACCTGCTCCTGAAGCAGGCTGTACTGGTATACTGGGAAGAAGAGAACCTTTGATTAGAAGGTGACCGTTTGGTAAACGGTCTTGTTGGGCTCTAACCGGACAAACCCACGCACGGTATCGGCGTTCTTGTACGCCTGAAGGTTCAGAAACGCTTCCAACGCAAATTCAAATTCCGCCTTACCGGCTGCATCCGTCAACATCACCTCACGGATCTGAGCGGTATTGCCCGAAACCTGACTCACCGCCGTATCCTGCCAAAGAATGACCGTCGCCCCGGACGCCGGACGTCCTAATGAATCATTCACCGTGATGACCGCCTTGGTCGGTCCGTTCTTCTTACAACCCGAAAGAAGGGCCTGAGAGAAGATCAGCCCAAGCACCAGCAGGGTGGCTGTCGACAAGATTCGTTTTTCCTTGTTCATCCGATTTGGTAAGTTTGCTCTTTCTGCGTTCAATACAAAAGTAACACAAGATGAAGAAGTTAGCAACACTGATCCTTTTCTCCCTCGCTTTCCTGACCCAGGCCTCCGCGGCCGGTGAAGGCAAGAATAAGCAAAAAGGCACTCCTGTAGATACCCTTGTCGTCATTTCTACGTCATTTGGGGACATGAAGGTTCGCCTTTTCGTGGAAACACCCCTCCACCGGACCAACTTCATCAAACTGGCCTCTTCGGGTTTTTACGACAGTCTGCTCTTTCACCGCGTCATTCGCAACTTCATGATCCAAGGCGGCGACCCTCTTTCGAAAAACGCATCCCCCGGCTTGATGCTCGGTGGTGGTGACATCGGTTATACAATTCCTGCTGAATTCCGCGATACGATTTTCCATAAGAAAGGCGCTCTCTGTGCGGCACGAACGGAGAATCCGGAGAAAGCCTCCAGCGGATGTCAATTCTACATCGTACAGGGACAGGTTTTCCCCATGGATCAACTCACCATGATTGAAAGTCAGCGTGGGCTGAAATTCACCGACCAACAAAAACAACTGTACACCACCGTCGGCGGCTCACCGTGGCTCGACGGTGCTTACACGGTGTACGGCGAAGTGATCCAAGGCATGGAAGTCATCGACATGATCGCAGCGGTAAAAACCGCGCCGGGTGACCGCCCGGTCGAAGACGTCCGTATGACCATGCGGTTGGAATTGGTGTATTGATTGATCCCTACTGACCAGCATGTCTGAACTACACGACTATATCCAAGAAGTAAAATCCTTCCACGCCACCACCGCCGAGGAGGTGGAACAATTCCGTCTGCGGTTCCTGAGTAAAAAGGGAATTCTGACGGATCTGTTTGCGGCGATGAAAACCATCGCGCCCGAGCAGCGCAAAGCCTACGGTCAGCAGGTGAACGAACTGAAGACCCACGTGGAGGAGAAGCTCCAATCGTTTCAGGCCATGCTCGAAGCGGCGGAAGACGCCCGCTCGGAAGTCCGTCTCGACGTGACATTGCCGGCGGAACCGATGCCTGTCGGTTCACGTCATCCGATTTCCCTCATCCGGGATCAGATCATCAACATCTTCTCCCGCATCGGATTCTCGGTGTCGGAAGGCCCCGAGATCGAAGACGACTGGCACAACTTCACCGCCCTCAATTTCCCCGAAAACCATCCTGCCCGTGATATGCAGGACACGTTCTTCATCGAGATGAAACCGGGCAGTGAATCCATGGCACTGCGGACACACACTTCGTCCGTGCAGGTACGCGTGATGGAAACGACCAAACCGCCGATCCGTTCGTTGATGCCGGGACGCGTGTACCGCAACGAAGCTATTTCGGCACGCGCCCACTGTTTCTTTCATCAGGTGGAAGGACTTTACATCGACAAAGGCGTTACGTTCGCGGATATGAAGCAAGTGCTGCTTTATTTCTCTCGCGAGATGTTCGGACCCGAAACACAGATTCGCTTGCGTCCCTCTTATTTCCCGTTCACCGAGCCGTCCGCCGAGATGGATGTCACGTGCGAGATCTGCAAGGGTAAAGGCTGCAACGTCTGCAAGTACTCCGGTTGGCTGGAAATCATGGGCTGCGGCATGGTGGATCCGCAGGTGCTTAGCAACTGCGGCATTGATCCCGATGTCTATTCCGGCTATGCGTTCGGTATGGGCATAGAGCGGATCGCGATGCTCAAGTACGGCGTCAAAGACTTGCGTCTATTTTCTGAAAACGACGTTCGATTCCTGCGGCAATTCGCATCGGAATAACGACTATTCGTCGTCACGTATGGCCCGCATGTCCAGGCGTGCGCTGACTACTTTTCTCGCCGGATACCACGCAGCTACCCAGCCGATACAAGTCACCGTCAGGAATACGTACAGGAAATCCAACGCTTGCAGCTGTACCGGGTAACTTTCGATTACGAAGGAACCGCTTCCGCTCAACTTGATCCATCCGTAATGCTGTTGACCCCAGCATACGAACAGACCGAGGATCATGCCGCTCATACAACCGATGAAGTTGATGAACAGTCCTTCGAGGAGGAAGATCCTCCGGAGGAAGGTCCGGTCAGCGCCTAAGCTGTGTAAAACCACGACGTCTTTTTTCTTTTCGATGACCAGCATGGAAAGCGTTCCGATGATGTTGAACGTAGCAATGATCAGGATGAACGTCAGGATCATGAATACGGCCCATTTCTCCGACTTCATGATGCGGTAAATGTCTTCGTGCTGATGCATGCGATCCTTAACGGTGAACCCCTTTCCCATGATCGCGGTGAGACGGTCAACAGCGTCTTCCGCATCCACCCCGGGCTTCAGAAAGATTTCCAAAGCGGTGACCAGTGAGTCGTAGTGAAAAATATCCGCCGCGAAACGGAATGGCACCAGCACATACCGGGAATCGTATTCCTGCTGAATGGCGAAAATGCCGGAAGGAACGATATACCGCTGTTCGAAAGCATCCTCCGGATGAAGGAAGGAGCCGGCATCACGCTTGGGTGCATATACCTCCAGCGGGGCGTAAGGACCGATGGCGAGCTGCAGCCCATACGCTACTCCCGATCCCACCACGGCAAAATCCGTATCACCGCGCTGCAGTTCGAATCCGCCATCGACGATCATGGTATCGATACCCGCGTATTTTCCAAGCGATGAGTCCACGCCTTTCAGGTTGACGATGAACTGCTGGTCCTGGTGACGAAGCAGGGCGTTCTCTTCGATGACAGGCATCACATGAGCGACATCGGGATCGTTTTTCAATCGCTGCAGCACCGTCGAATCCGTTGTGAAGTTCTTTCCGATGACGGCTTCGATCTTGATGTCCGGGTCAAAGGAATTGTAGAGGCGAAGGATCAGGTCTTCGAATCCGTTGAAGACGCTGAGTACGATGATCAGTGCGGCTGTTCCTACCACGACTCCCAACACGGAAATCATGGAAATGACATTTACCGCCCTTTGCGATTTTTTCGAAAGGAAATAACGTCTGGCAATGAAAAGCGGCAGTCGCATGGTAACAAGTGGAAAGGTAGGAAAAACGCAAGACCCATCGGGCCACCGGTTACTTCCAGGCCTTTACGATCAGTCCGGTACCGGTGGGATGCTCCATAGAAACGTCCATGGCGTTCAACAGGAAAGAGACCGGATAAGCAATCAGATAATAAAAGGGCAACAGGACGAAAAACAATTTGGAGACTCCCAGCAGTTGGATGGGATATTTCATCGACAGGCGCCAGGAGATTTTTCCGGGAATGCCATACTGGTAGCGGGCTTCTACGCGTGAGAATCCGGCGCTGCGCAATTTGGCTTCGATGTCTTTGATGTTGTATCCGTCGCGTACGTGTTCTTCGATGAAGGAAGCCTCACCTTCCCCGTGTACATCACTTCCGCCTTGATCCGACGGGGTGGAGATGACCAGTACCGCGCCCGGTTTCATCGAAGCGTGGTAATTCCGGAACACCTGTACATCCGGCTCGATATGCTCCATGACATCCACGCATACCACCAGGTCGTATTTTCCCGGCTCCACGTAAGTTGTGAGGTCATCGACGACGAAACGTACGTTGTTCGCGCCGATGCTCCGGAAGAAAGCGTTGCAATCCGCGACTTGCTCTTCCTTCACGTCGATGGCGAGGATGTTCCAGTGGCGGTGCTTGCGGTGCATCCAATACGAATACTGACCGAAGCCGGCGCCCGCATCCAAAACCTGCAGGTCGTTCTCGTTTCGTTTCAGCTCGGCAGAAAGCGACCTCAGCTCTTTGTGAACGTGCCACGCCCGTAGCAACAACAGATCGAGTAAGCGGTAGAAAATCTTTCGCAGAAAGGGAGTCCTATTGAAAACAGAACCCAGGGAACGTTTTATCGGATCGTATTGCATACCTCGTCAGGAGCCGGAGTGTTTTTCCTCGTCGGATTTACGGGTTTCGTCCAGCAATTTATTGATGCGTTCGGCGTAGTCCAGGGTCTCGTCCAGGAAAAACCGCAACTCGGGAATGATCCGGGCTTGGTGCCGGATCTTATTGCCTAACTCCCGACGGATCTCCTTGTTGTGGGATTCGATCTCATCCACGACTGCCTGGGGATTCGGGCTTCCCATGATGCTGACATAGATGTACGCCAAGCCCAGGTCCGGACTGACCTTAGCCCCCGTCACGGTCACGAAGGCGCGTCCGTAATACGACGTGCCGTTCCGTTGGAACAACGTACCGATCTCCTTTTGGATCAATCGGGAATACTTGAGCTGCCGGGTGGAGTCCATGAGGAATCAAAGATACGGCTTTTGGAGCCAATAAAACCCCACTAATTCCGTTGGGAGGGCGATTTGTTATCTTTGAACGGTGAAGAACTACCTGCGCCTCCTCTCCCTCGTCCGCGGATATAAGGGATATGCGGCTTTGAATATTCTCTGCAACATCCTGTCGGTGGTGTTCTCGCTGTTCTCGCTGACGATGGTGGCGCCATTCCTCAATGTGCTTTTCGATCGCGGTACGGTTTATACGCCCCTGCCGTGGAGTTTTTCCGTGAAAGTCCTGCTGAACAATTTCAACGCCTACCTGGCTGCTTATATCCACGAATACGGACAACTGCAAGCCCTTAGTTTCATCTCGCTGTTGGTCGTGGTGATGTTTTTCATGAAAAACCTCTTCCGCTACCTCGCGATGTATTTCATGTCGCCCATCCGCAACGGGGTGGTCCGAGACCTTCGGAACAGCATGTATGACAAGATTCTGACCCTGCCGTTTTCTTATTTCTCGAATGAACGAAAGGGCGACCTGATGGCCCGCATGACCAGCGATGTGCAGGAAATCGAATGGAGCATCATGCAATCGTTGGAAGTGATCTTTCGGGAGCCCGTCACCGTTCTGCTTTTCCTGAGCACCATGGTGCTGATGAGCCCGCAGCTGTCGTTGTTTGTCTTCATCCTCTTGCCGGTAGCCGGATTGCTGATCGGACAGTTGGGTAAAAGTCTTCGCCGCACCTCTTCCAAGAGCCAAGCCCAGATGGGAACGTTGGTATCCAACATCGAGGAAACGTTGGGAGGTCTGCGCATCATCCGTTCCTTCACCGCGGAGGCGTTTTCGTCGGATCGCTTCAAACAAGTCAATGACCGCTACCGCAAGTTGATGATTCGACTCTATCGCAAGCGCGACCTGAGTTCTCCGATGAGTGAGTTTCTGGGAGCGGTCGTACTGGTCACGGTGATGTATTTCGGTGGCCAACTCGTTCTGGGCTCCGCCAACGCGCTGGAACCTTCGGTATTCATCGCCTTCATCGCCATTTTTTCCCAGCTGATTCCACCGGCCAAAGCATTTACCGAAGCGTATTCGAACGTGCAAAAGGGTTTGGCGTCTGCCGAACGCATCAACCGTATTCTCGACGCCGAGGATACGATTCGCGATACTCCGGATGCGCGTGAGCTGAAAAGCTTCAACCATGCTGTGACCTACGAAAGTGTGTCTTTCGCCTACTTGCGTGACACCGGTGGCTGGGTGTTGCGCGACATTAGATTGACACTCGAAAAAGGAAAGACCATCGCTTTGGTCGGGCAGAGTGGTTCAGGCAAGACTACCTTGGCCGATTTGCTGCCTCGCTTTTATGATATCGAAATCGGTTCCATCCGCATTGACGGGAATGATATTCGGGAGATCAAACTCAAAGACCTTCGCAGTCTGATGGGCATCGTTTCCCAGGAAAGCATCCTGTTCAACGATACCGTCTTTAACAACATTGCCTTCGGTATGCCTGAGGCTAGTGAAGCTTCTGTGATCGAAGCCGCTCGCATCGCTCACGCACACGAATTCATCATGCAGCTGCCCGAAGGATACCAAACCAATATCGGTGACCGCGGAGGTAAACTCAGCGGAGGCCAGCGTCAGCGTATCAGTATCGCGCGGGCCGTCTTGAAGAACCCGCCGATCCTGATCTTGGATGAAGCCACGTCAGCTTTGGATACCGAAAGTGAGCGCTTGGTGCAGGATGCGTTGACGCGTCTGATGGAAAACCGGACAACGTTGGTCATCGCCCACCGTTTATCTACCATCCAGCATGCCGATGAGATCATTGTCATGCAGCAAGGAGAAATCATCGAGCGCGGCAAACACCACGAACTGCTCGCCCGTCAAGGAGCCTACAAGCGTCTATACGACTTGCAGTCGTTTCAGTGATTCAAGAGGTAAAGCGACAGGGTTTCTCCCTCCGGCGTAGTTATTTCTCCACTCGGAGTCATGCCCAACTTTTCTAAAACAGAAACCGATGCCGAATTTTCGGGCAGGGTGATAGCACAGGTGTTTTTGACTTGCAGGTCTGTTTGGGCATAGCCCAACATCAACCGCGCGGCTTCCGTGGCGATTCCGGAGCCGGCATATTCGGGTAATACGGCATAGCCGATATCCGGCCACGGCAGATAGTCACGAAAGAGCAGACTCGTGATTCCTACCGGAGAATCGATTTCTTTCAAAACGACTTTGAAGAGCCCCGATCCGTTTTGATCATACAGATTCCAGGAAACCCGTTTCAGGTATTCGAGGGCATCGTCTTCGGTGTGAACATGTCGTTGACCGATATATTTGATCCAACCGGGCGTGTTCAACAGACGGATGATAAAAGCCGTGTCTGCAACAGTGAAGGTTTCGAGTCGGATTCGAGGGGATTCGGCGATGCAACGGTTCATGGGAGTGGCTTAAGGATACTCCCCTGTCGGAAAAATGTTGCGTTAGCGTAAAGGATCTTCGGAGGTATTCATCAATGCCGCCGTCGTTTCTCCCTGAAGTCCGTGGGACAACAGGCCGATATGTCTTATACCGTGTCGCTCCAGATCGCGGGCGGCGCGTTGGGCCAACAGTCCAGAATTACAATACAGCAGGTAGTTATGGTCATGCGCCAACGTATCTACCGCATCGTCGAAACCGATGCCTTGATAATCGATGTGTATGGCTCCCTGCAAGTGTCGGGACTGAAAAGCGTCTTCCGAACGTAAATCAATCACCACGGCATCCTTATTTTCTGCGTCGTGCAGAAAGAGCAGTAAAGATTCATACTCATGTATGCCAACATCATCGGAAGGCCGACTTAACACCATGAATGACGGCAGCAACAATACCATGAAGGCTAAAGCGATATCGAAGTGAGATACTTTTTTCATCATACCTCAAAAGTAATTTCATGAGAAAGCGTTGGCCATGACCAAGTTCATCAGATACTGCTATTTTTGTTTTGATGGGACGCATTTTTGGGGTGATTTTTTTGGGCATGGCACTGATGATACCATCAGCTGCCGACGCCCGATCTTGGTGGTCAGCCTACAGACATCTGACTCCACCGGAACGCTCTTGGGTTCGGAAACATCTTTTGGTTGCCAGAAGGGCGTACGCCATTTCCATCCATGCCCGGGAGACGACGCGAAAGCTGATGGCTGGCGGGCAATTACCTCCTGATTCCATCGGCGGTAACGCTGACGCGTTCCGACATGCATACTGGATGGCGTTATGTACCCAATCGATGGGACGGAAGAAGGCCTTGGCCCTGGGCGAGGCTCACGAAGAGGGGAATTACTGGCAATTTTTGCGGCGCAGGGGAGAAGAGGGGGTGTTGGCAGATTCCATGATGTGCGTGATGGATCGGTTCAACAACACGGTCGGTGCCCAATGCGGGGAGTCCTACCCGGGATTGGAATCGGATGAACTGGTTGAGATTATTTGGAAGGCGCTGGATGCCGGTGGATTGCGTATCATCCGCTCGGAGAACGGTGTTCCGGTGGATGTCAACGGCACCCCCATCCTTCGGTCGGATTGGGAAGGCATTTGGGCGGTCCCGAAATGCCTTGTTCCCTCGGGAAAAGTCAAGGATAAAAATGACTGATGGGGCGAAACCTGCCCTTTCGCTTTACGTACCTTCAAGTCTGGTTCGTTAAAAGCAAGATTCCACTATGTATTATCGCCTTTTTATATTTTTCGTAGGAGTTTACCTTTTACCGTTTACCTCCTCTGGCCAGGTCGTTTTCAACGAGATGATGGCCAATAACCAGAATACGGTTTTCGATACCGATGGCGACCCCTCCGATTGGATAGAGCTCTATAACAATTCCGGTGCTGCCGTTAATCTCTCCGGGTTCTCCCTTTCGGATAACATCGATAGCCTTCGGAAGTGGATCTTCCCTTCGTATACCCTGAATGCGGGTTCCTTCCTTCGCGTTTGGTGTTCCGACAAGAACCGACTAACGGCTCCTTTTCATACCAATTTTTCCATCGATGCCAGCGGTGAAGCCGTTTATCTTTCGGATGCATCAGGTGCCGTGATCGACGTTTTCGGTCCGGTATACATGCCGATGGACTATTCGTACGGCAGATACCCGAACGGCTCCAACAACCTGTTGTACTTGTCTGTCGCCACCCCGGCGACTTCCAACAACTTCGCTTCCACCTTTGTCGGAGCGATACAGGAAAAGCCAACTTTCAGTATCAAGGGAGGCTATTTCACCGGTCCGGTAACCGTTTCCATTTCCCACATTGATCCTACGCTGACTATCCGTTACACCACCGATGGCTCGGAGCCTACAGCTAACTCTGCTTTGTACACAGGGCCTATCACCGTCAACAGTCGCGCCTCCGACCCGAATTATTATTCGTTGATACGAACCTGTTACCAAGTTCACTTTTGGCTTCCTGAGTGGAATCCACCGCTGGGAAATGTTTTTAAATCCACGCCTGTCCGGGCACGAGCCTTCAAGACGGGTTATCTGCCAAGTCCGGTGAAGACCGAAACGTATTTTGTCGATCCGTCGATGTTCAGTCGGTATCCTACACTTCCGGTGGTCTCTATCGTGTCGGATCCTAAGAACTTGTTCAACGACACTACCGGTATCTACGTGCCGGGAATCAATTATGTACCGGGCACCTTTCAGGCGAACTACTACAACAACTGGTCGCGGCCGGCCAACATCGAATATTTTCTTCCCGATGGAACGCAGCAGGTCAACTCCAATTTCAAGATCAGCATCAACGGAGTGAGCTCTCAGTCAAGCCCGCAGAAAGGATTGAATGTAACCGCTTCGGGCGATTATGGTGCGAGCAAATTCCGATTCCCTGTTTTCCAAAACACACCCGGCATCGCGAAGTACATCACCGAGTTCGATAAACTCAAGATCAGAGCGTGGGGCAGTGACCGCGCCAAGGCCCTCTTTCGAGATGCGTATGCTGCCTCCTTCATGCATTACAGCGGCGTGGATTACGAAGCGTATCAACCCTGTGTCGTATTTATCGACGGCGAATACTGGGGATTGCAAGAAATACGCGAGCGTAACCGCAATTCGGATTATTACGAGGAGCATTACCTGATCGGAGCGGACAATCCCGGGTATGATATCGTGGATCTGCAGACCATGCAGCCCGTCGAAGGAACCGCCACCAGTTGGAATACCTTGCAGTCGTTCATCCTGAGCAACAACATGGCGGATACCGCCAACTTCAACCAGGTGTCTTCCAACATCGACCTGCGTTCTTTCCTCATGCATTATTTGTTCTCGATTTATTTTTCACGGGGCGATTGGCCGGATCAGAACGAAGCGGTGGTTCGCCCCCGCGACAACAGCATGAAGTGGAAATGGATGATCTGGGATATGGATAATACGACGGCGTATTACCTTAACCCGTGGTATGATATGTTCAATCAAGCCATGATTGGCAGCAGAGGATATGGACCTTCGGATTTGCTCAATGCCTTTCTGGCGAATACCCAATTCAAATACGACTTCATCAATATCTTCTGCGATTGGATGAATACCGCATTCTTGCCCACACTGATGCAACAGCGTGTGGACAGCATGAAGGCGACGCTATCGCCTTATATGTCGGAGTTCCAAAATCGCTGGCAGGCTAATTCGAATTGGACGGCGCAAACCGACAGCATGAAGTGGTGGGTCGGACTCCGCTCGCAGT
>CAYWDY010000023.1:0-15559 GCA_964455985.1 uncultured Flavobacteriales bacterium | reverse complement strand
ATAATGTCTTTATTACCTTCTTGGGTAACCGTACTGACCTGCACTTCTTTCACTTCTTCCTGGGTGGGAGGCGGCTCTTGTACCTCTTCGTCTTTCACGACTTTAGGAGGTGTGAACTTAATGGTTTGCTGTACCGGAGGAGGAGGAATGACCGGAGGGGGAGGAGGGGTTGTCTTGTCAATAGGCGGAGGCTCTGCCAGCGTAACCGATTCGGTCATGGCATCCTTGGCACTGTTAACCGCATTGGTCAACATGGTGACAAGGCGTGGTACTACGATAGCCAGGAAAATCGCGGACAGGGTGATCAAAAAGGCGACCACCACACGTTTCTCGTATTTCTTGCGAAGCACATAACCGCCAAAGGCTTTGTTCCGGTTTTCAAAAACCAGCTCAAGGCGTTCGGGGTTAACGGCGTCGTTCCAACCGTGGATCTTCATGGTCGAAGGGTATTACTGAGTGTTCTTGATGAGTTCTACTTCGGAATCGGACAGGTCCACAATGGCATAACGGCCCACGTTGCAAACCAGCATTTCATCCAACATATCCACCAAGTTCTTGTATTTTGATTTATCGTCGGGCTTGATCAGAACGATCAGACCTTTCTTTTCTGCTGCCTTGACCCAAGCCTTGTGCTGCTTGATCACCTCTTCCTTGTCTTCGATAAGTCCGCGTTTTACGGAGTCTTCAACCAATTTCACCTGATTGTAAACCAGCTTGTTCTGCTCCAGAAGAACGTTGCGGATGCTGTTGGAAGCACCGGTAGAGAAGGAGGCGATGTTTGTCACCGGAGGAACTGTAGGGTCATCAATCCCTTTGTACCAGATGATGCGGTCGTTTTCCGTCAATAGAATGGACATGGTTTGGGATGCCGGAACCTTGGTGCGGTCCTCGTCTTCTACCTTGTCCTTCACCGGCATGGTGATATCCATGGTCTTCGGTTTACTGAAGGTCGTGGTAAGGATGAAGAACGTCAACAAAAGGAAAGCAAGGTCGACCATCGGCGTCATGTCGATGTGCGTCGATGATTTCTTAGCGCGGATCTTAGAGTGTTTGCCCTTACCGGAACCGCTGTCTTGTTGTTGTACCTCTGCCATGATGGTTGACTGTCAAACGGACGAGTCGTATCGGTTATTTCTTTTCTTCCGCTTCAGCGCCTCCCTCCATATTGGTGATGAGGGCGAAACGGTTGGCTTTATTTTCTTGAAGTATTTCAATGACCCGCTTGATGGCGGGAATATTGGCATTGCGGTCGCCCTTGATGGCGATACTGTAGCGGGGGGCTACGTTACGGGCAGCGTTGATCCAATAGGTAAGCTCATTGTTCAACGAATCCATAGGAATACCCGGTGTTGCCAAGTTGATTTTCTTGCGGTCGTCGTCGCTAGCCTTCAGGTAGGTGTTAAGCTGATCCTTGGGAACACCGATAGAAGATAGAACCGCAAAACGCTTTTTCTCCTTTTCGTCGAAGGTCAGTCCAAAACGTTCCCCCAAGCGGTCGAGAATATCACGACGGGTTTGCTGTCCTTCTACATTGAAGAATACACGACCCTGGGCGTCGACCGTAAGCATGATGACCCCTTTATCAGGCAGCGGAATCTCGCTGACAGAAGAAGGCTGATCCACGACGACCGGTTCGTCAGGACGAAACTTCGTGGTAAGCATGAAGAAGGTCACCAGCAGGAACGCCAAGTCAACCATGGGCGTCATGTCCAGGCTGGGGCTCTTCTTAGGTATTTTGATCTTCGGCATTACGAAGGTGGTGGGATGAGAAGCTGATTAGCCGCGTGATGCGAAAGACTGTACGATGCTGTAACCGGCCTCATCGATGCCGTAGGTAATGCTGTCGATCTTGCTCGTGTAGTAGTTGTACATGATGATCGCCAGGGCTGAGGTACCGATACCGAGGGCGGTATTGATCAAAGCCTCAGAGATACCCGTAGAAAGAGCTACAGCGTCCGGAGCGCCGGCGGTGGCCAGAGCAGCGAACGCGCGGATCATCCCGAGTACCGTTCCGAACAGACCTAAGAGGGTGGCGATCGAAGCGATGGTGGAAATGATGACCAAGTTCTTGGAGAGCATGGGAAGCTCGAGCGTCGTAGCTTCTTCCAGTTCTTTCTGGATGGCGGCCATTTTCTGCTCTTTATCCAAGGCTTTATCCGCCTGCATGTGGGAATAAGCGTCCAATCCGGCGTTTACGACATTGGCGATGGAACCGCCCTGCTTGGCACAAGCGGCTTTTGCGCCGGCAATGTCACCGGTTGACATCAGGGAGCGGATAGAACGAATGAACGATTCAATGCTGCCTGATCCTTTGGATTTGTTGATGGAGATGAAACGCTCGATGGAGAACGTAACGACCGTGATGAACGTTCCGATCAATACCGGTACGATATAACCACCCTTGTACATCATGGCGAGGATGTTTCCTTGCAGCGGATTCTTCTCAGGATCGCCACCTTCAAAACCGGAAGGATCACCTAAAACGAATTTCCATACGATGAAACCGATCAGAATGGCAATCGGAATAACAAATGCAGAAATCATGGACTGGATGTTGTTTCCGCCTTTTGAAGTGGTGTTACTCTTACTCATGATTGAGGATGGTTTGGTTATCGGGGGATTTGATTTGTTAACGCGGCAGGAAAGCTGAAAATTTGATTTTGGTCAGCTTTTCGGGCCGACAATATTAGCAAATTCCACCGCTTTCACCAAAGCGAAAGGGCGGGATTTAATGTCTAATTAACACAGTTAGTTGAGGATTCCTGCGGGGAGAGCCGGAAATACTCCTAACAACAGGGTCGCTATGGCTAATATCCATAGGATGGTGGTCTGTTTGGAGGAGATAGTCCACGTCGTGGAATCTGTCGGTGCCGTAAAAACGGCCATCATCGGGCGGAAGTAGTAATAAACCCCAAGCAAGGAGCCGACAACAGCAACCAGCACCAAAGGCATTTGTCCGGCACTTAAAGCGGCCGTGAACAGGTAATACTTCGCGAAAAACCCAGCGGTAGGGGGAATTCCGGCCAGAGACAAAAAGGCGATAACCGAAAGGGCGGCCAGGCCGCGGTGACGAGAGGCTAGGCCTCGAAAACCATCCGCGGTTTCAACTCCCGACTTCTCGTTGATAATCAACAGTATAAAGAAGGACAAGAGCGAAGAAAGGGAATAGGATATAGAATAATAGAACAATGAAGAGGCGGACTCAGGGGTCATGGAACAGACCGTAATGAGCATATAACCGGCGTGGGCTACACTAGAGTAGGCCAGCATCCGCTTCAGATTAGACTGCGCAGCGGCGGCGACATTGCCCAACAAAATGGTGGTTATGGCAATCGCGGACAGGAAGGGCAACCAAAGGGTAATGCTGGAGGCAAAGGCCGAAGAAAAAAGGCGAAAGAGTGCTGCAAACGCGGCTGTCTTTACGACTGTGGCCATGAACGCGGTAACGGAAGTGGGGGCACCTTGATAGACATCGGGTGCCCAGAAATGGAAGGGTACCGCAGAAACCTTGAACGCCATGGCGATCATAAGCATAACCACCCCGACCTTGAACATCATGCCCTGGCCCGCAGCGGTGGCGGAGGCAATGGCGGGAAGAGAGAAACTGCCGGTGCTACCGTAAATGAGTGCCATGCCGAACAAAAGGAAGCCGGTGGCAAAGGAGCCCATGAGGAAATACTTGAGGGCGGCCTCGTTCGAAAAAAGGTTTCGCTTATCCGATCCGGCCAGGACATAAACAGATATGGAGAGAATCTCAATACCTAAAAAGAGCATGATCATGTGGTTGTAATTGACCATACAGACGGCGCCAATCAAGGCAAAAACAACCAAAGCCATTCGATCAACCGCCCCCGAGGTCTCATTCAGGAAGGAATCTGACAATAAGAACCAGAGAAACGAAACACCTATCAGAATTGCGGTAAAGGCCACGGAATAATTATCCAACACCAACATATCGTTGAATAGATGCTGGTTGGTGTTCCAATCGCCTAAATTCAAAACCAAGGCCACCAAAAGTCCGGCCGGGATGAACAATCGGGCGAGCTTCCTGAATCCGAAAATCTCGGAGAACAACGTCAACAGTCCGACACCGGACAGCGCGACAAGCGTTTGCATGGGCAGGGTCTTAATATTAAGGAAGCACGGGCGCGTGAGCGTTTGTAAGCACGTCGTGAAGCGCTTTTACTGAGGGCTCCACGATATTCATGATGATTTCCGGATATACGCCTAGTACGATGACAAGCGCAACGACCGGAAACAAAGTCCATTTTTCAGAAGCAGAGAGGTCGGTAAATACCGCAGACCCCCTGGTCGATTCGCCCAACATGGAAAGCCGATAGGCGTTCAGCATGTAGACTGCTCCGAATACCGCCGTTAACCCGGCGACAGCCGCAAGCAACGAACTGTATTGGAAAATAGCACCCATCAGCATGAACTCGCCGATGAACCCGTTGGTCAGCGGCAAGGCCACGGAACCAAGCATGACAATCATAAATACGGTCGCGAACTGTGGGGCCTGCGTACGGATACCGCCGAGCGAAGTAAGCTCACGCGTTTGCGTGCGGTTAAACAGGATATCCGCCACGAAGAAAAGTCCGATAGCGTTGACGCCGTGGGCTACCATTTGTACGAGGCTTCCGGCTAACCCCTGTTCGCTGAGGGAGAACACCCCCGCGGCGATGATGCCGACGTGCGCAATGGACGAGTAGGCAATGAGACGCTTGATGTCTTTTTGATACCACGCCATCAGCGAGGCATACACTATACCCGCCACCGAAAGAATCATAATTAGGCTTCCCCATTGCGAAAAAGCACCGGGCACAACAGGAAGCATCCAGCGGATGGCGCCATAAATACCCATTTTCAGCATGATGCCAGAAAGCAACATCGTCCCTTGTGTAGGAGAATCCGTATAGGTGTCGGGCTGCCACGTGTGTAACGGGAAGACCGGCATCTTAATGGCAAAGGCGAGAAAGAGCGCCCAGAAAACCCACTGCTGAGCGACGCCTGAAAGATGCAGCGCGTAGAAAGAGTGGATGTCAAAGCTTTGATCCGCCGTCTGCGTGCGCATCCATACGAACGCGACAAGCATAAACAGACTACCGAAAAGGGTGTACAAAAAGAATTTCAGTGTGATCCGCTTACGATCGGGGCCGCCCCAAATCAAGGCGATCAGGTATATAGGAATCAACGCCAGTTCCCAGAAAAGGTAAAAGAGAAATCCGTCCTGAGCAGCAAAAACACCGATAAGTGCCGATTGCATGAACAACATCAAGGAGAAATAGAGTCCGGGATTTGTAGTTTGACGGCCGGCAGCCGACTGGATAATCAACGGTAATAAAACGGTCGTCAATAAAACCAGGATGAGGCTGATGCCGTCGAGCCCCACATGATACGATATGCCGAGCGCGGGTATCCACGCTTGGTTCTCTACCCATTGCGTACCTGCTTCGGGGTGAAAGGCGGTTATCGTTGCCCATACGGACAGCGCGAGCTCAGCCAGTGCGGTCGCGAGCGCAACCTTTCTGGCGTTTTCACCGCTGAACGCTGTGATCCATGCGCCGACAAAAGGTATGGCCAGGAGGAGGGAGATGATGGGAAGCATCATAGGGTCACAGACGTTAGGACAAGAAGCGGAGGTATGAGAGTATGGCCAGGATGCCCAACACCATGGCGAAAATATAGAAGCCGACATTGCCGGTTTGCAAACGGCGCGTCAAGATGCCGGCTGCATCGGCTGTCCTGGCCGGAATGGAAACGACTCCATCGATGATGCGGCCTTCGAAAACAGAACCTAAGAACGAAGACAGTCCACGTAGGGGCTTTACGATCAACAGGTCATAGATCTCGTCCACATAATACTTGTTAGCCAAAACCTTCTGGAAGCCCGCAGGCTCATCAAAGGAAATGCCCGGTTTCGTGCTGCGGCTGTGAACCAGCTTGACCACAATAGCCAGTATGACCAGTGGAGCGATGAGCATGGATAATTCAAACGTGTGGCTTGGCTCCTGTGAAAATAACGGTGTGGGGAAGGCAAAGTAATCGCTGAGCAAATGGTGCTCGCTGATGGATTCGGGCAAGCCAAGGAAACCGCCGACGGTACTAAGTACGGCCAAGACGACCAAAGGTATGGTCATCGATGCAGGCGACTCGTGCAGGTGGTGCTCCTGTTCGTGCGTTCCGCGGAAGGTCCCGAAGAAGGTCAGGAAGAACAACCGGAACATATACACGGCGGTGAGCACCGACGTGATGGCCAGGCCGACGAACAGCACTTTATTGGATACCCACATATGAGCCAGGATTTCGTCTTTGGAGAAGAAGCCGGCGAAAGGCGGAACGCCGCTGATGGCTAGCGTTCCAACGAGGAATACGAAATAGGTGATGGGTAATTTCTTTTTCAGTCCGCCCATGCGACGGATGTCCTGTTCGCCGCTCAGGGCGTGGATGACGCTTCCGGCAGCCAAGAACAAGAGGGCCTTGAAGAACGCGTGTGTCAACACGTGGAACATCGAAGAGGCGTACGCTTCAGCGCCGAGGGCGGCCACCATGAAACCCAATTGTGAAACCGTGGAGTACGCGAGAATCTTCTTGATGTCATTCTGCTTGAGCGCGATGCTGGCCGCGAAAAGAGCGGTAAGTGTTCCGATGGAAGCAACAATCTCAAGCGTATAGGGCGCCAAAGAAAACAGGACTTGAGAGCGAACCACCATATAAATACCTGCCGTTACCATGGTGGCGGCGTGGATAAGAGCTGACACCGGTGTCGGGCCCGCCATGGCATCCGGAAGCCAAGTATACAACGGGAGCTGGGCGCTTTTTCCGGTAGCTCCTATAAAGAGCAGCAGGGTGATCGCAGTGATTACAGGGAGGTTGTCCGGCATGGCGGAGGCGGCCGGAAAAATATCGCTGAAAGCCACAGAACCGAATTGAACAAAAAGGAGAATCACACCCAGGATAAAAGCAAGATCACCGACACGGTTCATGATGAATGCCTTGTTGGCCGCTTTGTTATACTCGGGATTCTTGAACCAGAAACCTATCAGAAGATAAGAACAAAGCCCCACACCCTCCCAGCCGGTGAATAGAACGATGTAGTTGGAACCAAGCACCAACAACAACATGAAGAAGACGAACAGGTTGAGGTAGCTGAAGAAGCGCACAAACGCCTCGTCTTCGTGCATGTAACCGGTAGAGTATACGTGTATCAGAAATCCGATGCCTGTAACCATCAGGATCATCATGATGGACAGGTGGTCAACCAAAAAAGAGAAGTCGACGGATAAACGACCTGCAGAAAACCAATGAAACAGGGTAACGGTTACCGGCTCATCGCCGGCTTGGAAGAATATCGCACAGGATAAGAGGAACGACAGTCCGATGGTCAGCGAGCCGAGGAATCCGGCGGCGGATTTTGACATCGTGCGCTGGGTAAGCGACAAAATCAAAAAGCCCAATAACGGGAAGAGCGGCACCAGCCCGATCCATTGTATCATACGACTTCAGGATAAGGGCACAAAAATAACAACTAATTCAGGATTAGGCGTCGGAACGGGTCCTTTGATCACGCCTGTTGGGTTTTGGTGGCAGACTGTTTGGCGGTCTGGTCGCCCATGATCTGTTTGCGCTTCTTGGCCGCTTCATCCAAGCTCACCCGCTCGGTGGTATATTCCTCAAACCCCTGCTCGTTATACGAGGATATGAAAACATCCAAGTCAAGGTTGTTTTCAATCGCCATCTGCTCGAACTTTTCCAGTTCCCGAGAGAGCTTCTCGAGTTCTTTCTTTTGGTCTAGGGTGAGTGACATGGGTGTGGATGAGGGTGGAGCAAATGTAACTGATGCGTCACTTCTTGTGAGCCACACACTGTATTCCGAATCAAGGTATTATCAACCGACCCTGTTGATTACTTCGTGTATTTCCTGTTAATAAGATAAGAATAGGGTGTTTTATAATGTCATTGTACACTATAATAACATCATTATATGTTTTTGATACTTAAATACCCTTATTGCTTCTTCCCCGCCGGGGGATAAACGCGAGTCCATGTCAGGACATTCGAAACCCTTGTGCCCTCCTCATAACTGTCTGAAAAACGAAGGCGTAAATAGTTGTCGGGGAAGGCATACGCGTACTCCATTTCACCGGCCCGGCTGATGACCGCTTGGGCCTTGGAATACTCGTCAGTCTCCTTGAAGTAATTGCGGTACAGGTAAACCCCTTTCACATCCGTGGTAGAGAATTCCACCTCATAAGGATTCCCCTCCATATCGAACGATTTGTATTTGCCATCTACCCACAAGACGGCCACCCGGGCTACCTTGGAATACCTCACTTCGTCATACAGGGTGTCATACCGGTAAAATTGCTGTGTGTTAGAAACAGACCAAATGCCTTCGATGGCATTAAGACTATCCTGGCGTGCGTCCAGCCATCGCATGTAGTCGTCTTCCTTTGAGCCCTTTTGAGCAGCAACCAAGAACGGTAGGGATAAAAGGCCAACCAATAATCCTACGTGAATTCTCATGGCTATTCGTGTTATTTCTCCAATGTGTTTTTCCGGTTTACACGGATCCTCTTCTTCCGGTTGGCCAACTCCCAAACGGTATGAAACACCAGTGTGGTTCGATTTTTCAGCGCCTCGAAATCAATCTTATCTATAGTATCCGTAGGCTTATGGTAATCGGGGTGTTTTCCATTGAAATAGAATATCGCCGGTATCTTGTTTTTCGCAAAATTATAATGGTCGCTTCTAAAGTAAAACCGATTGGGTTCACCCGGAACATTGTAGCGGTAATCCAAATCCAAATGTACATACTCCTTATTCGCCGCCTCGTTGATGTCGTGCAGGTCAGAGCTCAATTTATCTGAGCCTATGACATAGATATAATTTCGGCTACCTAAACTATCGTGAAGCGGATCAATCCGTCCAATCATATCGATGTTCACATCCGCCACGGTGTTCTTGAGCGGGAAAACCGGATGTCCTACGTAATATTTGGATCCTAACAATCCCTTTTCTTCACCACTGACCGGCATGAAGAGTATACTACGACGCGGAGGATGTCCTTGCTGGGCAGCGGCGGCCATGACCCGGGCAATTTCCATGACGGCAACCGTTCCACTACCGTCGTCATCGGCACCATAATGTATGACGCTGTCTTCTACACCCAAGTGGTCGTAGTGCGCGGTCACCACAACGATTTCTTCGGGGTGTTCGCTACCACGTAACAAAAACGGAATGTTTTGTCCGGTAAGCGGTCGCCAGTCGGTAAAGCGGGGCCAAGAGGTGTGTATAAGAAACTCCTGCGGTTTACCGGGATAGTTATCCTTTAAAACAGTGTCGGTAGTATCCAGAGCATGGGTGATCTTCTGGGTGACCCAATACACCGGAAAACTGGTATTATGCATTTCCCTGTATTTCATCAG
This sequence comes from uncultured Flavobacteriales bacterium, assembly GCA_964455985.1. Taxonomy (GTDB): domain Bacteria; phylum Bacteroidota; class Bacteroidia; order AKYH767-A; family 2013-40CM-41-45; genus Pollutiaquabacter. The sequence continues at coordinate 6,134 of CAYWDY010000023.1, read as the reverse complement.
GGAGTCGACCCATGTATAAAGATCCTCTACCTCTATGATAAGCGACGAAGGTTGGGACTCTTTTATCTCCTCCATCTTCTTTTGGAACGCCCCCTGGTGCAAGTAATCCGCAGATTGATCCAATCGCATCAACAGGGCTTTATTCGTTGAATAGCTTCCCTTGAGATCGTTGTTCCATTTTCCACACCAATACAGACTATCAAAGGATAAGACCGTGTCTTTTTCGGTTGTTTGGGTGAAAAAATCCCGGCGATACACAAACCGCTGGTCGTTGACAATAACTAAAGCATCACCAGCGGCTTTGGTGTTGATGGGGTGAAACTGAAATGTGTCCGGAAGCGTTGGTGTTAGTCCATACCGGAAAAACTCTCCCGCTATATAGTTTGCTGCTTTTTGTTGTCCGGGCCTACCGGTTTCTCGTCCTTCTAAACTGTCTGACGTTAATACGGCCAGATTTTTTCTGAGAAACGAGGTGTCAATTCGCTCTCCGTATTGACGTTGAAGGTCTTGGGAACTTGCTGTAGAACCGAATGATGCAGTAAATACAAAAAGCCATCGAATGACCAGGCGTACATCAACAGGCATCCGGCAAAGCAATTTTACGTACCCGTTGTTCATGGCGTCCGCCTTCAAAATCAGTAGCTAGAAATACATCCACGCATCGGATAGCTTCTTGTTCAGACATGAACCGGGCAGGGAGACATAACACATTGGCGTTATTGTGCTGCCGAGCCAAGCGTGACAATTCCTCTTGCCAAGCGATGGCAGCGCGAATACCCGCGTGCTTATTGGCGGTAATTGCTACTCCGTTAGCGCTTCCACAAACCAGTATTCCTGCATCGCTGGTTCCATTCTCTATTGAAGAGACGCTGGGATGTACAAAGTCAGGATAATCGACAGAATCGGTTGAATGTGTTCCAAAATCATTCACGAGAAATCCGTTTTCCTGCAAATGCTTCTTGATCATTTCTTTATACGCGTATCCGGCGTGATCACAGCCCAGAGCGATTCGACTCGGTTTCATGGTTTCAACATATAATGCGCTGAAAACAAATGTACTGAAATTGTTTTCGACAACCTTCTTATGATCGAAGATCAAACGCTTGTAAACGAACAGGATAAACCAACGGGTAATGAACCGCTCTGTCGTGTATAAACCTGAATCAATGTGTGAATAATGGGATAACAAATGGGGTTATCAACAACAACACCCCTCTTTCGGCAAAAGATGATTTGTCAAGCGATACTTTCTGAAAATTATGATCAGTTTCTTAACGAGGCATTCCGTGTTATGCACGTTTCTAACAGAAAAAGAAATTAACATCCATCATTAAATACGACATTGTTGATTTAACCTGTATATCCGTTCTTATCAAAGCTTTAGGTTCTTATTACGCTGTGAATAAACCCACGCAGAAAGTGGATAACGAGACCTCCAAATAATAACCTCGAAAAGTGCTAACAGTATCAACAGACTATTATCATTACTATAATTGATTTAAATCATATTCTTTTATAGTATTAGTATAGGTCTGATCGGATTTTGAAGAATTGTTCTTGCTGTATCTTTACGACATGGATGTTGTGATCAAAGATGGTTTTGTGGATTTGCCGGTGGACCCATCGTTGGATTTATTTCAGGCGATACGGGATCTCAAGCAGCAAAAAAACGCTGTCATCCTGGCCCATTACTACCAAGACCCTGACATTCAGGATATCGCGGACTATATCGGCGATAGTCTGGGATTATCCCGCCAAGCTGAAACATCCTCTGCCGATATCATCGTTTTTGCCGGGGTCCATTTCATGGCTGAAACGGCCAAAATCCTCAATCCCAGCAAAAAAGTGCTGATACCGGATCTGAACGCCGGCTGTTCACTGGCTGATTCTTGTCCTCCCGATCAATTTGCCGCTTTTAAACGAAATCATCCGGATCACCTCGTAATTTCCTACATCAACTGCACGGCTGAAATCAAGGCGATGAGTGATATCATCTGCACCTCTTCCAACGCCGTGGCCATGGTTGAAAGTGTTCCCAAGGACCAGCCGATCCTATTCGCACCGGATAAAAACCTGGGTCGTTATCTGATTCGAAAAACCGGGCGCGACATGTTGCTTTGGGATGGGAGCTGTATGGTTCATGAAATTTTTTCCCAGCGGAAAATAGTCATGCTAAAAACGCGCCATCCCAACGCAAAACTGATTGCGCATCCTGAATGTGAGGAACCCGTGCTGGCCATGGCTGATTTCATAGGATCTACTACCGCCCTGCTGAAATTCACACAAAATGACCCCGGTACCGAGTATATTGTGGCAACGGAATCAGGTATTCTGCATCAGATGGCTAAATCATCACCTGGCAAGACCTTTATTCCCGCCCCGCCGGATAACCTCTGTGCCTGCAATGACTGTCCCCACATGAAACGGAATACCCTGGAAAAAATATACCAATGCCTCCGTTTCGAAGCACCGGAACTCATTCTTGATGAGACCTTGAGACAGAATGCCTGGAAGCCGATTAGAAGGATGTTGGATATTTCTAATGCTTCAGGCATCCATTGATCATGAATAGAATATCCGATATCCGCAGCCTGATCCTTTTGGTTTGGATGATCTTTTCATCAGCTTTACTCCATGCCCAAGCCACTGATCCGAACGGGTTTAATCGTTTTTATTATCCGAGCGGAAAAGTCAGCAGTGAAGGAACCCTGAAAAATGGAAAGCCTGACGGATACTGGAAAAGCTATTACGAAAACGGACAATTGAAATCAGAAGGCAATCGTGTCGACTTCAAACTCGACAGCGCCTGGATTTTCTATAATGATTCCGGAATCGTTACTGCGGCGTACCAATACCGCGCTGGCGTGAAACATGGAATACAGCGGGAATTTTATCCCGATGGAAAACTGCGCCAGGAAGAAAACGATTCCATGGGCATACGAACAGGTGTCTCTACGTTTTATGCTGAATCAGGCGCATTGATCAAGACCGTTCCCTACGTTTCCGGTGTGGAACAAGGCATGGTGCGCGAGTATGACGAGACCGGCACTTTAATTCTAGTGACTGTTTTCAGAAATGGTTTTTTCCAACGAGAGGAAAAAATCAACCGACGCGATAAAGAGGGAAGGAAGCAGGGTGTTTACAAATCCTTTTATGATTCAGACCAACTTCAATCGGAAGGATCGTATAAGGATGATTTGAAAGACGGCACATTCAAGGAGTATGCGGAGGATGGACGTGTTCTCAAAAAAGAAGAATACCGTATGGGGGAGTTGATTCCTTCCGATCAAGAGGAAAAAGAACGATTCGAAGTCAAACGAAACTATTTCCCTGACGGAACTGTGCGTGCTGTCGGAACCTATAAAAAAGGATTGGCGGAGGGTGTGTTTCGTCTCTATAATTCGGAAGGAGATATCGATTCAGCGATAGTTTACACCGGCGGAAAATTGTTACGTCAAGGACGGATGGACAACCAAGGCCGCGAACAAGGCGAGTGGAAAGAATTTTACGAAAGCGGTAAACTGAAGTCGGTGGGCAATTATACCGATGGCATCAAGCAGGGCCAATGGGTAAACACGTTTGAAAACGATTCCCTGGAACAGATCGGTATCTATATAAACGGAAAACCGGATGGGGTGTGGAGATGGTATTTCCCCAATGGACAGCTACGTCGCGAAGAGACCTATACCAAAGGCAAGGAAAACGGTCAAGTACGGGAATACGACAGCGATGGAACACTGATGGTTCAGGGCAATTACGTCAATGGTTTGCAAGAAGGCCCTTGGCTCTTTCACATCAGCGAATACGTAGCGGAGGGAAGCTATGTAGAGGGACAGGAAGATGGAATTTGGAAACAATCCTATCCCGGCGGCCAGCTTGCTTTTGAGGGGGAATACTTGGAAGGACAGGAAACCGGCACCCACAAGTATTATTGGTCTAATGGAAAAACCAAAGAAATCAGGGTTTTTCGCATGGGCTTACCCGATGGAGTATGGAAAAGCTACGATGAAGCAGGTGCAGAAATTGTAACCATCACGTTCCGGAACGGGGAGGAAATAAAAGTGGATGCCGAAGAGCTTCCACGCGGCGAACCGGACCAAGATTAATTTATTTTTATCCCAGAACCCTATCCAACACTTTTCGTAGTAATTAGACACATGAAAAAGGCGCTCTTCATTCTTTTCATTACGCTGCTCAGCCAAACACTTACTGCTCAACCCTGGGGCGACTACATGCTCTATGGTGATAAAGGAGAATCACATGCATACCTCGTGGACACCAGCTGTGCCCGTTATCGCACGTGGCGTGCGATGATTCCCTCGGGAACGGGATACGCCTGTTATATGATGCCCGGCGGAAAACTGCTTCGCGCGGCTGAAATCACGCCCCGCACCTATTGGTTGGCTGGCGGTGTAACCGGTGACGCACAAATCTGGTCGTGGGAAGGAGTAAGACTATGGGACTACATTCTTCAGGACGCCACACGAACGCTTCATCACGACTTGTGTGCCATGCCCAACGGCCACATCCTGATGATTGCCTATGAATTCAAAACACCGGCTGAATTGGATGCCGCGGGAGATATTTCGCCTGACACCACTTGGGTGGACATGATCATGGAGGTAGAGCCGATTTATCCTTCGGGTGGCAATGTCGTTTGGGAATGGCACTTGTGGGACCACCTCTGTCAGAATACCGATTCCACCAAGAGTAATTATGTGTCCAGCATCAGCCAGCACCCGGAGCTGATGAATGTGAATTACCCGAACAACGTTATTCGTCCCGACTGGATGCACGTAAACGGAATAGACTACAACGATTCGTTGGACCAGATCACCTTCTCGTCGCGTTACAACAACGAGATTTATGTAATCGACCACAGTACGACCACCGCTCAGGCCGCCACACATTCCGGCGGGCGATCGGGCATGGGCGGTGATTTTTTATATCGCTGGGGAAATCCGGCGGCATACGGTATCACCAGTCAGCCTACACAGTTCAACGTTGTTCACGACGCCCACTGGATTCCCAGAGATTGTCCGCGAGCGAATTCATTGGTGGGATTCAACAACCTATACACCACTACACAGTCCGCGGTACAGATCTTCATGCCACCTTATGATGGCTACCGATACACGTTTACGCCGGGCGTGGGATATGGTCCTGCCGCACCCGATAGAACCATACCCACTCTGGGTCGCAGCCTTACCATGGGAAACTCTCAACAGCTTCCCAACGGAAACACGTTGATCTGTGTCGCTCAAAACGCGTACATCTATGAAATCGACTCGCTGGGAAACCGACTTTGGGACTGCACATCTACTGTTCAAGTCGCCCAGGCGTTCAAGTATGAAAAATGTTGGTTGAGAGACACACCACGCGACACGCCCGTTATTTTCATGAGTTACGACACCCTGTTTACCGACCCCGATTCGACATACCAATGGTTTGAGAACGGAGTGGCGGTAGCCGGGGCAACCGGCCGCAGCTATGTACCGGGCCACAACGGCGTGTTTCAGGTGTTGACGACCGACCGATATGGTTGTCCGTCCTATATTTCGGACACATTCCTGTTTAGTGCTCTGAATATCGACAGCGATTATTTCAATTCCAGGATCAGGGTGTTGCCCAATCCAACCATCGGACCATTGAAAATTCTTCACGCGTTGGATACGCTTCAACGGTTTGATGTATCCATTTTTGATGTCAACGGCAGGCTGGTGACAAGCGGAAGCAAGCAAACCGAGTTTGATCTGTCAGCCGAGAAATCCGGCGTTTACACGGTTCAAATCACCTCAGAATTCGGCGTCACATCGCGCAAGGTGGTCTTGATCAATCAGTGATTTTATCGCATAGATGAAGGCCTAAGCGTTTAGTCCTTTTCTACCGGACGATTGTCGCGTAATAAGCCAGCCTTATAGCGCGTCTTTCTATATTTGAGCCAGGGAAACCCAAACAATCTCTCAGGGTGGGCATAAACCCCGTTCCCAATATGTCGTCTACGCGAAGCCGATTTCCCAACACCATTATCACGATGAAAAAACTCCTCTTACCGATTCTATTGTTTTTGTCTTGCTTCTCTTCTGCCCAACAGTGGGGAGAGTACACCCTCTATAGTGTGCAGAACAGCACCA
>CAYWDY010000022.1:0-15613 GCA_964455985.1 uncultured Flavobacteriales bacterium | reverse complement strand
GTAATCCCTCTCTCTCCGCCTCATTGAAGTGAGCAGCTTGAGCAACAGTGCGGGTGAGCAGTAAAACACTGTTCATTTGCACTGTTTCTGTTTCTGTTTCTGGCACTAATTAGTTTAAGGTTAAGGTTCAAAGTTCAAGGGACTATGAAGTCAACCGGAGGTTGTGCTTTTTTGATTCAAGATTCAAAATGCTGCTCCGACGGATAGATATCCGTCGGAGCAATTGTTATACTTTATTGATTCAAGATTCTAAACAACTCCAATCGCCGATGCGACGGATCGGAGCAGTTGAACAGTACGAGTCTCTAGTGTGACCGCGAACTGCACAGCTACGACGGATATAAATCCGTCGTAGCTGTCGACCGCGAATCGCCGACCGATGATGTAGAGCCTCAGTCGGGTAGTGAACTTTCCGCTTCCAAAATTGTTTTCTAACCATGAAATACCTGTTTCTCATCACCGGCCTGATCTTCGTGCTGGTCTTTATTGCACAAATCATGATCGCACGCAGCACCGATAACACCGAACAGCAGCCCTACACCGTATTGGTATCGGAAGGCGCTTTTGAAATCCGACAGTATCCGGAAGCCCTCATGGCTAGTGTCGAGGCGCCTGACACCTCATGGCGCGGTGAAGCCAACGGCAACTTCCGAAGGTTGGCAGGCTATATTTTCGGAAACAATCAGGAGGAGAAGAAAATCGCGATGACCGCTCCGGTCCACATGGAAAAATCCGACCAAGGTTCCAGGATGAGTTTCGTCATGCCCGCCTCAATGACCATGGAAGAACTACCTCATCCAAAAGACGGGTCCGTACGATTATCGAAGTCCTCCTCGGATACAGTAGCCGTGCTCCGCTTCGGAGGATTCGCTTCCGAAGAAACTATCCGAGAGAAATCGGAAGAACTGTTGGACCTGCTGCAGCAAAAGGGGATTCCGGTGGTCTCGAAAATACGTTACCTCGGATACAACCCGCCCTACCAACTCACCAACCGCCGCAATGAAGTGGCAGTGAGTGTTCGTTGGGAAAGCCGGTAATTTGTGGTTGAATTCAAGCAAGGAGACGCTTGTTTTGGTTCCAGGCAGAACATTGTAGATTAACGTCCACCGACTGAGCACCGTATTACCTTAACATGATGCTGTTCTTGTGCGCTTTAGTTTGATGAAGTATAGAATTCTGCCCTCTGCAGCTCCAACGGAATTATATCCGTCAGAGCTGGTTGTTGTAATGGAATACTCCATCTCAACAATCAGTTCTCGACAGTGAGTCGTCGCTGGGTAACCTTACCGTTGTTGTCAGTGAATTCAAACAGGTAGGTGCCTACGGTCTCCAAATGGACTTGGGTTGAACCCGTCGCCAGGGAAAGCTCAAGAACCATTTTTCCTGTAATATCACGTACTGCCAACAAACCCGCTGATGATGTGCGAATACTTACGGGGCCGTGTGTAGGATTCGGGAATATTAGTATTCCCTCTTCCTCCTGTGTTTGTATTCCGGCGTTCAGGTAACTGAGCGTCGTCACAGCAGACGCTGAAAAACACCCCCCGTTGTTGATCATGACCGTATAATCGCCTTCCGGCGTAGCCATGTAATTCGCGGCGTTGGCGTTGGGAATGGCGATGCCGTTGATATACCATTGGTATGAATATCCATTACCGGTTCCCGCCGATAGCAAGAGACTGTCATTCACATTCACTCGATTGAAACCTGAGGGGGATACGGTTGCTACGGAAGGAGTGAATACGTTCACAACCTTGGGACTCGAGATGATGTTTTGGGAGGGAGAGGTGATATTTACCGTATAAGTGCCTGCCTGTGTTGCGCCGTATTCGAAAGCCGTAGCTCCGTTGATCGGATTGCCGTTAAGATACCATTGGTATGCATACCCGGTGCCTTGTGTCGCGCGTAGAAAAACGGTTTGTCCGGAGCAGATGTTGGTGTTTCCCGAAGCCGTGATACGTTTATCCACGATAAGATTCTCATCGCCGGTCTGATATGGCATATAAGCGAAAAACACTAGCATCATTTCATCCAAAGTGCTTTCTCCCAATGATACATCCACCGGTGGATAACTGGGGTTATGCGGATTAGTGACGGTATTGTCATACGTGGCCGTCGCACGGAGATTGGTGAAATTGGGGATTTTGATCGGATTCCTGAAAATGAAATTGTCCTGCCAGTGGAATTCCCAATCGTTGATTCGAACAAATGGAATAGTGTCATTGGTGACAGGTTTTACGGCGTAGGAATTTATACTACGACCGATCAGGTGCATGTGCGGGAATACATACAGCATGGTGTAGTTACCCGAGATTACCTGGAAAGTCTCGTCGAACGTGCGCACCGTATTGGCCGGAATGAAAAGCGGACCATTAACCAGACTTGGAGAATTATGAAAAAGTAAGGAGCTGACCGAGATGTTGCGAACGTTTCCGGTGGTGAGCTTGATATTGATCCGAGTGCTGTCCACTTGTCCGAGGCTTCCCGGAGCGTAATGCATTTGCAGGATGATGCGTGTATTCGCGGGTAACCGGTAACCGGTGCCGGCTGGCGTATACACTGGAGAGGTCCCCGGGGTATATCCGAATATCAGTTGGGAAGCTGCGGAACCTGTGCCACCCGTACTGTTCGGATTGATGGTATTGTTGGTGGAATCCTGGAATACAAGCACGTGATGTACGATCGCACTGTTCCCTGGAACGATTTCGATTCCATTGGCAAAAGCGGCCTGTGTAAGGCCCGAAGGCAACACGACGTTTCTGTAAACATCATTGTTGCTGTTTACGGTGTAGGTGGGGATGCGTAAAGAAAGAGAGACAGTATCGAGCCGCGATCCAGTAGCATAGACCGGTGGGTTTGGGGCATTGACCAGATTGCCGGAAGGCATGCCGGCATTGATCCACTGTTGAATGGTACTGACTTCTTGGGCTGAAATGGTACGTTCATGAGTAAATCTCTGATACGTCGTATCCGGCAACCAAGGAGGCATTTTGCCAGTGGAAACGGCGTGTTCTATATCCGTGGCGTTATCGAACGCATCCTGGAAAGACATGAGTGAAAAAGGACCGATGCCACCAGGTCTGTGACAGGATGTGCACTTGTCGTAAAGTATCGGTGCGACATCAGTAGCCCAGTTTGGCTGCCCCTGTATGGATGTACTGATCAATGAAAAGAATAAAAAATAATAGATTGATCGCATGGAATTAAGCCTTTGGTTTACAGGAGGTAAGGTATGAAAAGGTAGAAAGAAAACAGCGCTGGGATACGATTATTAATGCTGCGGCTATGTTAATTCCCCAAAGCCTTTCTGCTTTACTTTGTTTTATCCTTTTTTTTGAGAGCGGGGCGTTTACAGATCAGCACTCTATGCCCGGTAATTTAAAACTCCGTATTAGAATCATAAACCCTCTTTAAAACTAAGCCTTACCTTACCTTGTTAAAGACTTTATGTATCCATGGACCGCAGAGGAGCTCAACCGGATTATCCAGATGGCTTGGGAGGATCGTACGCCCTTTGAGGCCATCAAGGCCCAGTTCGGAGTAGGGGAGTCGGGTGTGATTGAGTTGATGAGGCGGGAACTCACCCGTTCGAGTTTCTGTATGTGGCGAAAGCGGGTCAACAGCGGGGTTAGCCAGAAGCACCTCCGCAAACGTAATGCGGACATCAGTCGCTTCCGTTCGGCCCAGCAACGCGATGTCAGTCTCAATAAAATCAGTAAGCGCTAAATGAACCCGCATTTCCCGACCGGATATGATGATATCCTGGCCCGAATGTCAGCGGTGGATCCCGTCGCTTATGGCCGTAGCCGTAATTTCATCCGGGGTGCTGTAACCTACCTCTCGCCCTATATTAGTCGGGGAGTCCTCAGCACCCGCCAGGTTCTCCAGTCGGTTTTGGATCGCGGCTATGATCCTGTGCAAATCGAAACGTTCGTCAAAGAGCTGGCATGGCGCGATTATTTCCAACGCGTTTGGCAGGAACGTGATATCAATGAAGATCTGCGCGTAGCTCAGCAAGGAGTACTTCATGATCAGCTTCCCCAAGCTTTAGTAGAAGCGGCCACGGGAATCGAAGGAATCGATACCGCTATTCGCGGCTTGTATGAACAGGGTTACATGCATAATCATTGTCGCATGTACACCGCTTCGGTGGCTTGCAATATCGCGGGGGCTCATTGGACGATGCCAGCTCGTTGGATGTATTATCATCTCCTCGACGGAGACTGGGCCAGCAATGCCTGCAGCTGGCAATGGGTGGCCGGTAGTAACAGCAATAAAAAGTATTATGCCAATCAGGAGAACATCAATACCTACACCTACACGAATCAGCGTGACACGTTTCTTGATCGGAGATACGAAGACCTTCCTACGGCTCCCTGCCCAAAGATCATGCAGGAGACCGTACCATTTTCCGGGTTGACTACGTTACCAAACTCAACCGTCGATGGATTGGATTCTCATCTGCCGGTTTTTCTATATAATTATTATAACCTCGATCCGCACTGGCATTCGGAAACGAACGGTCACCGCGTACTCTTGCTCGAGCCGGAGCACTTCGAGAAGTACCCCGTCAGTGATGCCTGCATAAGGTTTATGTTGCAGCTCGCTGACAATATTCCCGGAATAAAAATTCATACGGGGTCTTTTTCTTCCTTTTATCAGGAGAAACGTCCGGAGAAAGTATTTTACAAAGAGCATCCCCTCAACCGCCATTATATCGGCATCGAAGAGCCGCGCGATTGGATTAACCCACAGGTAAAGGGTTATTATCCTTCCTTCTTCTCCTACTGGAAAAAGGTTGAGAAGCAGTTTCGATAGTAACGTTTCGAAAATGCTCGTCTCGACTCCGCTCGACGACCGAGGATTACTCCGCTCGGAAATGGTCGTCTCGACTCCGCTCGACGATCTTTAATTACTCAGGACGACGACCTGCTGAGATTCAACGCCTTGATTAAAGTTGGGATTCGGAAACTGACCCATTGTAATGGTGCGTTAGATTGTCCTGGAGTTTTTCCTGTTGTGTATTTCCGCCCCCTTAAATATCACCTTTCACTGATTCCCAAAGGGTTAGAAAGGTTGGAAAAAGAAGAAAAACACCTACTTTTGGACTGGTGCCCTTAGCCAGTAATTCCTGTTGAATGTTTGCTAGTCCGATTGCCTTCTATGAGCAGTCTGCCTCGTACATTATTCTCAATTTTCTGTTGACGGCTTCCACTTGTGCGTATGAATAGTTCGCTCAATGTTATTGCTCCCAAAATGACTTTAAACCATACCACATTAACCATGAAATCATCCTTATTCCTTGTCACCGTCCGGTTGGTCCTACTGACCATTCTCTTGGGTGCCTCAACTGCTGCCATCGCCGGCGATTGGCCTAAAGTCATTGACGCCGCCAACGGCCGTATCGTCATTTATCAACCCACCCCCGAAGAACTGAACGGCGACCAGCTTAAAGCTCGTACGGCATTTTCTATAACTCCCACCGGTGCCAAAGATCCCGTTTTCGGTGCGCTCTGGGCCAATGCCCACGTCTCCACCGACCGTGAAAAACGCATGGTCTACCTCCTGGACGCTACCATTACCGACATCCGCATCCCCAGCGATACCACCGGAGATACCACGAAGATCGCTGCGCTGAAATCCACCATCTCCAACGAAGTGCCCAAGTGGGACCTCGCCATCTCTCTCGATGCCCTTCTCGCCTCGTTGAAACAGAATAATCCCGATCAGCCCACAGATATCAAAACCGATGCACCGGATGTCATCTACCGTGACCATCTTTCCGTGCTCGTCGTCCTCGACGGTGACGCCAAATACGCCAAGATGGAGAACACGAATTTCAATAGAGTCATGAATACGGCTTATTTCCTGATTCAGGATCCTGACGCTTCGGTTTTTTACTTGTATGGTAGCCAGGTTTGGTACACATCCAAAACCCTCACTGGAACATGGACATTGGATTCCCGTCCTTCCAAGGATTTGAAGCGAGTCCAAGATTGGATTGAGTCCCAGCAACAGAACCAAGGACAAGCCGCTGATTCAACGATCCCGGCACCTGCTACCACACCGGAAATCATCATCCGTACTAAGCCCACGGAACTTATTCAGACTACCGGTGATGCACAATTCACTTCCATCGACGGCACGCAGCTGCTGTACGTGAAGAATACGCAGAACGACATTTTTAAATCCATTGCTGATCAGAGATATTACATTCTTCTCTCTGGCCGCTGGTTCTATTCCGGAACGCTGGATGGCCCGTGGACCTACATCTCTTCCGATAAGCTCCCCGCTGATTTCGCCAAGATTCCAGAGGGAAGCGACAAGGATGGCGTATTGGCCAGTATCGCGGGTACTGATGCAGCCCGTGAGGCAGTCATGGATGCCCAAGTGCCTCAAACGGCTGCAGTAAGTCGCACCGAAGCCCAATGCACCGTCACCTATGACGGAACGCCCCAATTCAATCCGATCACCGGTACCAGTCTCTACTATGCGGTGAATACGTCCGCTTCAGTCATTAAGGATGGAAATACGTTTTATGTCTGTCAAAACGGTATCTGGTTTATCGGCAGTAATCCCAACGGTCCTTGGGCGGTTTCAACCTCGGTACCGGCGGATGTCCAAAAAATTCCTTCGAGCAACCCGCTGCATAACACCAAGTATGTCTATATCTACGACAGTACCCCGGATGTCGTGTACGTGGGTTATACACCTGGATATGTAGGCTGCTATATCTACGGTCCTACGGTCGTCTATGGAACCGGTTATTATTACCCCGGTTGGTACGGCGCGCAGTATTATCCCTATCCCTGCACTTACGGCTTTGGCGTCCATTACAGTCCTTGGACGGGCTGGGGGATGAGCTATTCCGTCGGCTTCGGATGGGGTGGCTATTATGGTGGGGCTTGCGGTTGGTGGGGACCGTGTTACCGTCCTCCCTACTACTACCGTCCTCCTTACGGTGGGTACTACGGTCCGCATGGCGGCTACGGTGCCTATGGAAACCATTATAGTAACACGAACATCAATATCAACAACGTCAACATCAACCGCTCTCAGAACATCTACAACAATGCCTCCGGCGCTCGTCCGTCCATGGCTGGACGTTCAGGCAGCGGTGGCGGAGCCAACAGGCCTTCGTTAGGCGGTGGAGGAGCTGGCGGCGGTAATTTCAATCGTCCCTCGGGTGGTGATATCAGCCGTCCTTCCGGCGGCAATTTCAATGTTCCCCAAGGAGCTGGTGATATGAAGAATAATGTAGTCTCTGACAGGAACGGAAATGTGTTCCAGAACAACGGCGGTGATTGGAAGAACATGTCGAACGGTGCCGGTGGTGGTCAAATGTCCGGTTTTGACCGTAGCGATATGGATCGTCAACAGATGGATCGTGACCGCGGCGATATGCGGTCCAACAACTTCAATAATTTCAACAACTTCAATAATTTCAATCGTGGCGGCGGTGGCGGCATGGGTCGCCCCGGCGGTATGGGCGGCGGTGGTTTCCGTCGTTGATCTCCCACTTGCAAAACACGAACCCCAGAATCTCACACTCAATCTCACACGTAAACTCACACTCACAAAAAGCCTTATGAAAAAACAACTTTGCCTTTTAGTCGCCACCCTTGGAATCTTCGGTTCCGCCTTCGCTCAACAACCCGTTTACGTTACCGGCGGACCGCCCCCTGAATCCGAAAAGGATTCTGATGATCCTATGGTAAACCTTACCGTTTTCGGTGGTTTCAATTTCGACGAGACGTTTCAATTGTATAACGGCGGCTCTGTTTACCTGTATGACGGTGGTCTTTACGGCGCTTCCCTTGGATTCAAGAAGAGCGAAAACATGGAGTTTGAATTGACTTGGCAGCGTCAGATCACTACCTCCGAAGCATATTATTACTACTTCGACGGTAATAATTTTGACGATGCTTACATCACTGGTGATGTCGATATCGAATACTTCATGTTGGGTATGAACCGTCTGAAGAACATGAACAAACACGTATCCTTATACGGTGGCGTCAGTGCTGGTATCGTCGTGTTCACACCACGTGACATACCGGTTGAAGCCGTGGTTAAATTCGCCATCGCGCTGAAAGGCGGTGTGAATCTCCACATCACCGACCGTATCGGTCTGAAGCTCCAGCCTCAGCTGTACATTCCGATTCAATCCTTTGGCGCAACGGCCTTCGTCGGTTCCGGTGGCTCCGGTGTTGCCGCAAGCGGCTATTCCACCATTACCCAATTCGGTGGAATCGGCGGTTTGACGTTCTCCTTCTAAAAAACCTTTCCAATTTACGGTCAACGGTGAAGTGCTGCCACGGCAGGCTTCACCGTTGGCTTTTTATGGGTTCTTAGTCTGAGGGGCCGCTGTCTGTCTTGTCGAAGCCCTATCTTTTTTATACTTTTCGGGTAGCTAAATTTCATGAACCACTTTTGGGCTCGGATTTCTTCGGTATTCTTCCTCCTGGTTTTTCTTTACCCGGTGGTGGAGAAATCCTTACACGAGCTTTCCCACGAAGATCACGTTCATTGCAATTCGTTTTCTCAATACCATTGGCACGAGCAAGAGCACCATTGCGGAATCTGTGAGTTCACCCCTCCTTCGGCCTTGCTTCCGGTTACCTTGCCGGACAACGTACAGATCTCTACTGTTTTTTCTTGGATAGTAACTCCGGTTGAACATCCGGATACCGGACCCTCCTGTCTGCTTTTTCTCCTTCGGGCTCCTCCTGTGGCCTAAGTCCTTGACGGTTCTTCCGTCATGCATTTCTTTTCTTCTCATTTCCCTTTTCCATTTATTCACTCGTGGACTGTTTTCTGCTCCGTGAGTAATCATTCCTAGTCATGATTCGACTTACTGGCGCGTTTGGTCTTCTCTTTGCCTGCCTGTTGAGCTGCCCGCTGACGGCTCAACCCTGTAACGGTGTGCTTTACGGCAGTGTGCTTGACGATCACGACCGTACACGTCTGGAGTATGCGGCCGTTTACATCCAGGAAACGGGCCAACGGGCTCTTTCCGACAGTGCCGGCAGTTACCGCATCGATAATATCTGCGATGGAACCTATACCGTCCATGTTTCCCACCTCGGTTGTGAGGACTTGTTTCAGCGTGTGACGATTCAGGGTGTTACCCGGCAGGATTTCCATCCCGAGCATCATGCAGAAGAGCTCCGCTCCTTGCAAATAACGGCTGATCGTATTCCCGACCGGTCAACGCAAGCTTCGGGTATCATTTCCGGTGCGGCGTTGGACCGTACGCGTGGATTGTCCCTGGCCGAATCTATTCGTGGAATCAGCGGGGTTCAGGTATTGAATACGGGAAATTCCATCGCCAAGCCGGTGATTCACGGGCTTCACAGCAACCGGGTGTTGGTGGTAGCCAATGGCGTACGCCAGGAAAGCCAGCAATGGGGGAGTGAACATGCTCCGGAAGTCGATCCGTTCATCGCCAGTGAACTGAAGGTGGTCAAAGGGGCTACCGGTGTGCGATATGCTTCCGATGCCATCGCCGGCGTCGTTATCGCCGAACCGAAACCGCTGCGCGATACGATCGGTTGGGATGGGGAATTGAATCTGGTGGGGATGACCAACGGAAGGGCCGGAACTGTTTCCGGAATGATGGAAGGGAATCATGCGTTTCTCCCGTCACTTTCATGGCGTTTGCAGGGCACCTTGAAACGTTCGGGCAACGTTCGGGCTCCGGATTACTTTCTCAAGAATACGGGCTTGGCGGAAGCCGATTTTTCCGCGGCGTTGCAGTGGGAAAAGGATCGCTATGGCGCCTCGGTGTTCTACTCGCAGTTTAATACCACGCTCGGTATTTTTTCTGCCTCACACATCGGGAACCTGACCGATTTGGAGAAAGCCTTCACGAGTGATCTACCGCTGGAGACCTCCGGATTCACCTATGACATAGACAGACCGTATCAACACATCGAGCATGAAATGTTTAAGTCCCAAGCCTGGTGGTTGACTGGAAATTCGGGAAAGCTGATGGCTACCGTGGCCCGACAGTATAACCTTCGGTACGAGTACGACAAGGACTTACCGCTCAATGATTCATTGGCCGGATTGGATTTGCCTCAGTTACAATTTCAAATTACCTCTTATACCGCTGATCTTGTGTGGGAACACTACCTCGCTCCGAACATGAGCGGAAGTGTCGGGTTGACCGGATTGTCGCAAACGAATACTACCGAAGGCCGTCAGTTCATCCCCAATTTTGAAAATCGTCGGGGAGGTGCTTTTATCATGGAACGCTATAAGACGGGTGCGGTCGAGTGGGAGGCCGGATTGCGGTTTGAAGCACAGCACGTGAGTTCTTACCGTTGGGTTTATCAGCAGGGGGGCTTTGTTCTGACGAATCCGCAGCGGCAGTTTGAAAATGTTTCCGGGACTTTTGGATTCCTTTGGCAGCCCAATGAGGGATGGACTGTTTCGCTCAATACAGGAACGGCCTGGCGCGCTCCCGCTGTTTCAGAGCTTTATTGCAGCGGTCTTCATCACGGTGCAGCGGCCATCGAATACGGCGATCCTGATTTGCAGGTGGAGAAGTCATTCAATACGATCATGGACATCACTTACGATGACCAAAAACGTTGGCATGCCTCGATGAGTTTATATTACAATCCGATTCGCGATTTCATTTACCTGTCGCCCGAACTCCCGCCTACGCTGACCATCCAGGGTGCTTTCCCGACCTATTACTACCGTCAAACGGATGCCTTGCTGAAAGGTATTGATGCCGATTTTCGGTATCGGTTCGCAGACGTCTGGCAATTGAATGCCAGAGGCTCCATGCTAAGGGCCCGCAATGTGCTGGCGGATCAGTGGTTGGTGATGATGCCCGCCGATCGCGTCGAAGGAGGTTTGTCGTGGCTAGTGCCTGACCGGTCCGGATTCCTCGAGAACAGTATTTCCCTAAATGCTCAGTATGTCGCTTATCAATCTCGAGTTCCGGCGAACAGCGACTTTGTTCCCCCGCCGCCAGCGTACTTGCTGTTCCATGCGGAATTGGCTACCACCATGCAGGTCAAAAATCAGTCTTTCGAAGTAAGCCTATCTGTCAGAAACCTGATGAACACCTCATACCGCGATTACATGGATCGATTCCGGTATTACGCCGATGCCATGGGTCGCAATATTATTCTTCGTCTCCGTATTCCATTTAATTAATCCGAACTCATACTCACACTCCCATGCTATCCCTCGCACGTTCCCTGGCATTCCTGTTTATGCTGGCGACATTACTTTATTCTTGCAAGAAAGACGATAACGACGTTAAAAATCCGACACCTCCGGGAAATGAGAACGAGGTGATAACCACCTTGCGAATCACCTTGGTGGATTCGCTCGATACGTCTGATGTTCGAGTTTTCGAATTTCGTGATCCGGACGGTCCGGGTGGAGTTCCTTTTGACCGCTTTGATACGATTCGTTTGGATTCGAACAGAACGTATTTGGCTACGGTTCTGTTGCTGAATGAAACTGTCAGTCCTGCAGATACTATTTCTCAGGAGGTGGCGAATGAGGCGGATGATCATCTCTTTTGTTTTGTCACCGCAGGAACCAGTGCTTCGGTCTGGATTACCGATCAGGATTCGCAAGGTCTTCCTGTAGGATTGTACTCCACGTGGTATGCGGGGCAAGCGGCGACCGGTACTCTTCAGGTATCCTTACACCATCAGCCGGGTATCAAAAATGGGGATTGCTCACTGGGTGAAACCGACGTCGAGGTCAACTTTGTCGTTCAGGTTAATTGACCTTCAAGACTGCTGACGACCTGCGTTTTCTACTACCTGGCGTGTACAAATGAAGTCTGCCCTCTGATTTCCTTCATTCCTTTCTTCGATTACAACCCTATCTTCGCAGCTATCCTGATGACAACCCCGGAAATTTCCGGTGAATGCCTATGCTGCAGCGGATCATTTCGTTTTCCATCCACAACAAACTGATCGTCGGAATCATGACGGTGTTTCTGATTGCCTACGGTGGTTATCAGGTTACCCGACTTCCGATCGATGCCGTCCCGGACATCACGGATAATCAGGTTCAAGTGATTACCCTGGCGCCTTCGTTGGGTGCGCCTGATGTCGAGCGATTCATCACGTTTCCCGTGGAGCAGGCCAGTAATAATATCCCAGGGCTTCACACCATCCGTAGTTTTTCCCGCTTTGGCCTGTCGGTCGTCACACTCGTTTTCAACGATGATGTGGATGTCTATTGGGCACGTCAGCAAGTCAGTGAGCGGCTGCAGCAGGTCAAGCAGGAGATTCCTGAGGGATTTGGCAATCCGGAATTGGCACCGGTGACTACCGGGCTTGGCGAAATTTATCAGTATTGCCTTCGGCCCGTGAAGGGGTTCGAGTCCACGTATACTCCGTTGGAACTTCGTACCCTTCAGGATTGGGTGGTTCGACGTCAATTGCTAGGGGTCAAGGGGGTTGCTGACGTCGGTAGTTTCGGTGGACGACTCAAGCAATACGAAATCGGCGTCGATCCAGCCCGCCTTCAAGCCGCTGGGATCACCATGAATGACGTGTTCGATGCCTTGGAAAAGAACAACCAGAATACGGGAGGGGCTTATATCGAAAAAGGACCCACAGCCCTATTCATTCGAAGCGAAGGTTTGATCGGGTCTCAGGAGGATATCGGCAATATACCTGTGAAAATGCTGCCAACCGGATTGCCGTTGATGATAAAGGATATTGCTACGGTTTCCATGGGTCATGCCACCCGATACGGTGCCATGTGCTATAACGATCAAGGCGAAGTAGCGGGTGGTGTCGTCATGATGTTGAAGGGGGCTAACAGCAGTTCGGTTATCCATGACGTCAAGGAGCGGATTGCTGATATCCAGAAGTCCTTGCCCGAAGGTGTGGTCATAGAGCCTTTTCTCGACCGCACCAAGATGGTGAATAATGCCATGAGTACGGTGGAGACGAACCTGTTGGAAGGCGCTTTGATCGTGTTGTTTGTACTGATTCTCTTCCTCGGGAATCTACGTGCCGGGTTCATTGTGGCATCAGTTATTCCATTGGCGATGCTCTTTGCCATCATCCTCATGAATTATTTCGGCGTGGCCGGAAATCTCATGAGTCTCGGAGCCTTGGATTTTGGACTCATTGTGGATGGAGCCGTTTTCATTGTAGAAGCCGTTTTGCATCAATTGTCGCACAGCAAACATTTTGCTCAGGTGAATCGCTTGTCAAGACCTCAAATGGATGAGGAAGTGTTTCAGGCATCACGTAAAATGGCTCGCAGTGTGGTTTTTGGTCAACTCATCATCCTGATCGTTTACTTACCCACGTTTGTGTTGAGTGGAATTGAAGGGAAGATGTTTATTCCCATGGCGCAGACCGTTTCCTTCGCGTTACTAGGTGCATTCATACTTTCCATTACCTATGTTCCGATGATGAGTGCACTATTCATGCCTCGCACGCGCACAGCCAAGAAGGGTTTTTCTGACCGGTTGATGGAGTTTTTCGAACGCAGGTTTCAGTCGGCATTGGAGCGGGTGCTCCGTCATAAGCGGAAAGTGGTTGGTGCTGCTGTGGTACTGTTTCTTGTTTCCATGACGGTGCTTTCCCGATTAGGCGGAGAGTTCATTCCGGCCTTAGAAGAAGGTGACTTTGCGGTTGACACCCGGGTGATGACCGGTAGTAATATCAACACCTCCATTGAGTACACCCAGAAAGCAGCTGGAATATTGTTAAAGCGATTTCCAGAGGTGGAAAAAGTAGTCACTAAAATCGGGTCCAGCGAAATCCCTACTGATCCGATGCCGATGGAAGCAGCTGACATGATGGTGATCCTTAAGGATAAATCGCAATGGACCTCAGCTACTACTTTTCCTGACTTGGCGCAAAAAATGGAAGCTACCGTTTCCGAAGTACCTGGAATTACCACCGGCTTTCAGTTTCCGGTTCAGATGCGTTTCAATGAATTAATGACGGGAGCCAGGCAGGATGTGGTTTGCAAGATTTATGGCGAAGACCTGGATACCCTCTCCAGCTACGCTGAAAAACTGGGTGCCGTCATTCGTACGGTTGAAGGGGCAGAAGATCTGTATGTTGAACAGGTGGCCGGCATGCCTCAAGTGGTCATACGCTATGACCGGGCTGCCATATCCAGGTATGGTTTGGCGATAGAAGACATTAACCGCGTGGTCAACACCGCCTTTGCCGGGCAAGCCGCAGGAACGATTTACGAAGGGGAGAAGCGGTTTGAATTGGTGGTACGTTTAAATCAAGACTTACGGAAGAACATTTCTGATATTCAAGATTTACTCGTTCCAGCCCCGCATGGATTGCAGTTGCCCTTGCGTCAGGTGGCCCAAGTGACGTTGGAGAACGGCCCGAACCAGATTCAACGGGAAGATACGCGTAGAAGAATCATCGTTGGATTTAATGTTCGGGTAAGAGACGTTCAAAGCACAGTGCATGAACTTCAGGACAAGGTGAATCGGGAGCTTCAATTTCCGATCGGTTACTCCGTAACGTACGGTGGATCCTTTGAAAATCTTTCGGCAGCTTCCGCCCGGCTTTCCATTGCCGTTCCCATTGCGTTGTTGCTCATCTATCTGCTGCTGTACTTCACGTTCGGTTCCTTGCGACAGGGATTGCTCATTTATTCCGCCATTCCCTTGTCAGCCGTAGGTGGTGTTTTCGCTCTCGCCCTTCGCGGTATGCCTTTCAGCATCAGTGCGGGAGTCGGATTCATAGCCCTTTTCGGAGTGGCCGTACTGAATGGAATCGTTTTAGTGGCGGAATTCAATCGGTTAAAATCCGAAGGCATGGATGATCTACGAAAAGTTGTTCTCTTGGGAACTAAAATCCGGCTACGCCCTGTGCTGATGACCGCCTTTGTCGCTTCGTTGGGATTCCTTCCCATGGCACTCAGCAACGGAGCAGGCGCTGAAGTGCAGCGCCCCTTGGCTACTGTAGTAATCGGCGGCTTGTTGATTGCCACCTTGCTGACCTTATTCGTTTTGCCAATTCTTTATTTGTATTCGGAATCGGGTGGAAGTTCTGAGAAATCACAGGCCCCTGTAAGTACGGTGTTGTCTTTGGTGGGATTACTTGCTGTAGTTCCTGGATACAGTATGGCCCAACCGACGATTTCACTATCCGCTGCCGTGGATACAGCGCTCAAAAACAATCTTTCGCTGCAGGCCAATCGCTTGGAAACTGAATCGCTCCATGCTTTACGTAAAACCGCTTTCGATGCGTCTCCGACTACGGTGACGTATTCGCAAGGTCAGCTTAACAGCGCCTTTACAGACAATGCCTTGATGCTGGAGCAGGGATTCCGCTTTCCTACGGTTTATGTCAGACAGCGTAAGGTACTTGATGAATCTTGGAAAAGGGCAGAGCAGCATACCGCTCTTCGTGAAAAGGAGTTACGCAAGTCGGTTCGTGCAGTCTATTACGATATCCTGTACCTGGAAGCCAAGCGCAATCTATTGCTGCATTCCGATTCCTTGTTTGCTGACGTAGAGCGTACATCCGCTCTTCGATTGGAAACGGGTGCTACGGACCTATTGGAAAAATCATCCACGGACTTGCAACGTGAACTGATTCGGCAGCAATTGGATGAGGTCGAATCGGATCTG
>CAYWDY010000021.1:7115-15697 GCA_964455985.1 uncultured Flavobacteriales bacterium | reverse complement strand
CTGGATCAACTTGAGTGATTGTACCGATCCGCTCAGCGTATTTGATCAAAAACAAATTAGCATCTAGTCGAACCTTATCGCTCCACGAACCTCTTACACCGACTTCCGAAGTATATCCGCGCGCATCCTGCAGGTCAGGATCTACCTGGTCAGTGCTGGATGGCGGCGTTAGGTCAGAGAAAAGGACAGGACGGTAGGCCTGAGAAATATTGCCATACAGCATCCACGAGTCCTTGATCTTGAATTCACTGCCAACGCCAGCCAACAGGAAGGAACGTGTACGCTCTGTTTCAGGAAGCCATTGTTCGGAGCCGTCTGGATTGAAGGCGTAGCGTCCAACGCCCGAATTGAAAATTCTTTCCCAGCGAACACCGGGACTGAGGCTCCATCGTTTACTGATTTGGAATACATTTTCGACAAAGGCCGAAAAGCTGCGCGTGTCAAAGGAAAGCGCTCTCGGGTATTCGCCGGTGATGGTAAAATCCGCATCGCTACCGGTAGAACCTAGGCCACGCTGGTTTCGATCAGTGGTTCCATCAAACCATCTCATACCTGAAGCCAGATGATGCCTCTGACCGAATAACGTGTAATGACGAAGCGCACGCCACTCGATTTCCAGATTGTCATACTTGTCTCGATCCACCTGACGAGGGGCGTAAAGCCCTGTCGACGTATTTACCGTATCCGGAACCGTAATAGCGGAAAGGAATCCGACGGAGTTCCGGTTGGCAAAAAGCCCTTGTATGGTCAATGACATCGAAGTGGATGTGTCGGGTTGGAAGTTCAAGGAGCCTGTCAAGATATTCCATGGTGAGGAGAACCAATTACGGGCGCGGGAACTCGAGCGTGCATCGACGGAAAATATATTATCCGTCACACCACCGCTCTGCTGCAGCTTATTGGTACTTCGCGTGAACGTAATCTGACTTTTCAGCCGGCTGGAAAACCGATAGTCAAGTGCAGCATACATCACGTCAGAACGATAAGAGCTGTTGTCTCTCCAACCTTCACCCTGACGGTGGTAATAGTAACCGTAATAAGACCACCGGCCCGAAGTGCCGCCGATAGCATTGAAAGTGCTCCACAACCCATAGCTCCCTGCACTCTGTCTGATCTCCACGCCAAGCTTTTTATCGACCGGTGCCTGACGAATTCGATAGTCCAACAACCCACCGAATTGCGGACCGAACTGTAGTCCGGCTGCTCCACGGATGATACGAATCTCCTCTACGGCTTCTGCCGGTGGATTGTAATAGGCCTCCGGGTATGCATAGGGATCTGCTGCCACCTGAAAGCCGTTCTGGCAGACATTGAACTCCCACGAACGATTGGGACTCAATCCGCGACTGGCCACGTTAATCTGCATTCCGGAACCGTCGCTTTCCCACACGGTAATTCCAGGTGCTTTTCCGAAAAGCGTCCGTGATTGGTTTTGTACCGTGTTAGCACCAAGATCGTCGATGAGTAATCGCTCGGTCTTTTTTCCGTTCACGACCGACTGATCTACGGTTTCGTGAATCCAATCGACCCCTTGGTCACGATAGCCGGTAATGTCGACCGCTTTCAACGTGTCCCCGAAAAGGGTACCTTCTGGAAAGCCGTCGGCCATCAACGTGAGAGGCAATAGGCCAAGACCAAGAAAAAAGATGCCAAATCGACGGGAAATGAACATTGCGCGCTTATTTAGATTAATTCTAAATTAAGGCGCAATGTTAGCAACTAATCTGTGTAGATGAACATAAAGAATGGCATCCAGCTATCTAAATCCACCTATAAATCTGATTTTCAGTGAATAAAAATGAGGTGAAGGTTAATACTTCCTTAGATCAGTCATCCATGCCCTTCCCGTCCAGTATTCTGGGGATGCACTTTTGGATTCGGGAAATCCGGGTAGCGGACTGTTTGGCCGAGGAGAAATACAGCATATACCCGCGTTGACGGCCGGGAGTGAGTTTATCAAAGGCGGCTTTTAATCGTTTTGATTTTTCCAAGGCTTCGGTGAACTCGATGGGGCGGGGAGTCTCCTGCCGAGGGGATGCTGGAGGCTTCTCCGCATTGCTTGAAATAGAAATCGCTTCACGCAGACAAGCCATGATATCTTTCTTCTGTTTATGCACGGATGGTAAATCCGTGAAGCGCAATTGTCGGATGGAGTGCGAATTTTCACCGGGTAGAATCAGAATACCTTTCGGATCATTGAGTCGGTGACCCTCAAAGAACGAAAGGGCTACATAATTCTTGAAGGCCGCAAGCATGACGACATTCTTGCCCTGCCACGTATAACAGGGCATGGACCATTTGATGGCTTCATCCAACCCACAGGCAAGCAATAACGCCCGAAGCGCGTTCAATTCTGATTCCCAGCGATGCACTTTACACTGCGGCGTTTTCCAAAACGCGCAGCGTCCGCATCCGTCTTTAAGGAATACCTCATAGGTGGCTGGAGTGCGTTCGGATGTCATAACTTAATATTATCGAAATAAGGATTAGAAACTCATGATGATAAACAGCACTCGATGAGTTGAATGCTGAGATGATTAGCCGCATATCAATTGGACTACGTTACGATTTCAGTTCACTTAACCCTCGTGCGTGTTTATCGATTCATGGATATCAATCTTTCATCCCTTGTAAACCCAACCTATTCTTTACCACGACATCCGTTTCCGGAACAACCCTCTCGCCCACGGGCTCCAGCAAATCCCGGCTGTTGAGTTTAGGATTTTTTATCCGCGGCGAAACGGGATAAGCATTCATATCTTCAGCCGGGTAAGGCTCCAGTAACTGTGTAATTTCATGCAGATGCTCCGAACGCAACCAACGGTATTCATCGGATCTTCTAAGTACAACAGGCGAACGATGATGAGGCAACCGTTGCAGCAGGGAATTCGGTGGTACTGTAATGATGGCGAAAGAATTCACCAATTCACCGGTTTCGGGATTGAGCCACGTATCCCAGATACCGGCCAAAGCAAACGGGCGACCGCTTTTGAGGTAAACCACATAGGGTTCATCAAGGCCACGTCCGGTAGTACCTTCGATGAAAGCATCGGCGATGACCAGGCAGCGCTGCGATCGAATGGGTTTCCGAAAGGATGGCTTTTGGATGATTCCTTTTCCGCCGGAATAGGCAGGATCATTCTCCGGATTGCCGTCGCCTTCCGCCCGTGCGTTGAACAGGTACATTCTTTTTTTTGCCCAGGATGGACATAAACCGAACGTGAAGAGCTGCAACTTACCGGGCTCTGTATTGGTAATCACCGGCACCACGGCCCCGGGCGCGACGTTGTAGTTGGGCGGAAAGGAAACCGTAACAGGATCTGCGGTAACCTGAAATCGCTTTTCAATGGTCTCAACACTGGATACGATGACGTAGCGGCCGCACATGACGGAAGTAAAGATACATATGGAACAGTCACTGACACCAATGAAATACCTGATCCGAAATCAAAAAAAAGAATATCCGTTACCCGGCCAGTGACATCATTGGTTTTAACCTTCAGCTCCAGGTCGCCTCGCTTTCCAGTTCAAATACTCGCGGGACTGAACGGGACGGTCGGGCTCCACTTCCCGCAACGGATCACAAGGCGATAATCCTTCGCGCATCGCAGCGGGCAACCGTTGATACAAGCGAGTACCCTCGGTCTTCCAAGCCAGCATATCGTCGGAAACATCCTTGAGGATTCGCGCAGGATTTCCGACCACAACCTTCCGATCAGGAATCACCATGCCTTCCGGAACAAATGACAACGCACCGATGATACATCCTTCACCGACCGACACATTATCCATCACGACGGCATTCATTCCTACCAGTGAGTTGCGGCCGATGGTTGCTCCATGTATGACCGCTCCATGGCCGATATGTGCACCTTCCCGCAGATAATGCGTGATTCCTGGAAACATATGGACAACGCAATTTTCCTGGATGTTGCATCCGTCTTCCAACACTA
This sequence comes from uncultured Flavobacteriales bacterium, assembly GCA_964455985.1. Lineage (GTDB taxonomy): Bacteria > Bacteroidota > Bacteroidia > AKYH767-A > 2013-40CM-41-45 > Pollutiaquabacter. Next base: position 11,744 of record CAYWDY010000021.1, on the reverse strand, counting down.
TTCCGCCCCAATCCCCACGAAGCACAGCACCCGGTCCTACATAGACATCCTTACCCAAGATCACGTTACCGATGATCACAGCGGTGTCATGCACAAACGAGGATTCGTGCGCCACGGGAATGAAACCTTGAAAGGAATAAAACATGTTACCGGTTTTTATCAAAGACTCAATCGTCAATATCCTCAAGCACGCTCTAATACAGCAGCAAAACCTTGTCCGACGCCGACGCACATGGTAACGACAGCGTAACGCAGATTCCGTTGTTGCAATTCAAGTGCTGCACTGCCCAGGATTCGAGCACCGCTCATTCCCAGGGGATGTCCTAAGGCGATAGCTCCGCCGTTCGGATTGATGCGCGCGTCGTCATCAGCCACACCCCACGAGCGGATACACGCTAATGCCTGAGCAGCAAACGCCTCGTTCAACTCGACGAGATCAACCTGATCCCAAGACAAGCCTGCGCGCTGTAATGCGACGGCAGCGGCTTTCACCGGACCGATACCCATGATGCGCGGCTCTACGCCTACGACTGCAGACGATACGATACGGGCACGCGGAGTAAGGCCGGACTGCTTCAAACCATTTTCCGAGGCCAATAGCACAGCAGCCGCACCGTCGTTCAATCCGGAGGCGTTACCGGCTGTCACCGATCCGTCTTTACGAAACGCAGGCCGCAGCTTGGCTAGTCCTTCCATCGTCGTATCCGCCTTGATGAACTCATCGTGGCTGAACAACATCGGCTCCCCTTTTTTCTGCGGAATAGGCACAGCTATGATTTCCTGCGCCAAGCGACCCGATTCACGTGCTGCCGCCGCTTTACGCTGACTGTTCACGGCAAACCGATCCTGATGCTCACGGGAAATATGATCACGGGCGACCAGGTTTTCCGCGGTCTCGCCCATGCCATCAACGCCGTACATTTCTTTCAGTACGGGATTGATGAAACGCCATCCGAAGGAAGTATCAAAAAGTTGTGCATCCCGTCCGTACGGCGTGGATGTCTTGTTCATCACCCAAGGACCACGTGTCATATTCTCTACGCCACCGGCAATCATGAAATCGGCATCACCCGATTGGATCATGCGTGAAGCATGTATGGCCGCGGACAATCCGGAGGCACAAAGCCGATTGACAGTTTCACCTGGCACGTCGACAGGATACCCCGCCATGAGCAACGCCATGCGCGCCACATTCCGATTATCCTCACCGGCTTGATTAGCGCATCCCATGATCACGTCGCCAATTCGAACCGGGTCCACAGAAGGATTGCGTTTCAACAACTCGCGTAGCACAAGCGAGGCCAAGTCATCGGCGCGGACTGACGCCAAAGCACCGGCGAAGTTTCCGATCGGTGTACGTATGGAGTCGACAACAAATACGTTTTGCATAGTATGGATTTAGACGTCCCACATCTTGGACGTACGGTACACGGTGCCTTTGAAGAAAGCCACCTTACGGCCTTCTTGGTCGGTCACCGTTACATGATAGATTCCAATCTTATCGGTCAATGATATTTCTTCAGCGACAGCGGTGATCACATCGCCTGCTTTCAAGGACACCGTATGGGAGATCGAGGTTTCCACCGAAACCGCCATTCGTCCGTGGCCGTTGGAAGCGAACGCCAGCGCGCTGTCGGCTAACGAATACGTGATACCTCCGTGAGCGATGGCAAATCCATTCGTCATCTCCTCCCGAACGGTCATTCGCAAGACGCAACGCCCAGCAGCGACTTCCAAGCGCTCGATGCCCAGCCACTGGCTGAAGGCATCGTGATCGTACATTCGATCGACTACCCGTTCGGACAATGATTTTTCAGACATGGTCTTTCGTGTGGAATGTCGAACCTTCGCGGGCCATCCGTTTCAGGCACACACTGGGTCGGTAACGTTCTTCGAGGTAGGTATCGTGCAGGTCAGTCAGTTCATTCAACATGGAAGAAGCACCGATCTCATCGCACCACATCAACAATCCTTTCGGATAATTGACGCCTTTGGTCATGGCCACATCGATATCATGAGCCGAAGCGATACGCAGGTGGAACGCATCAGCGGCTTCGTTGATGAGCATGGCCAGGATGCGGCGAACTATGCGTTCGGCACGAATCGGATCCTTGTCGGGCTCCGGCATTACGGCACCCGGCGAATAATCGTAGTACCCTTTGCCGGTTTTACGTCCCAATCTACCGGCCTCTACCATCCTTTTCTGGGTAAGAGATGGACGATACCGGGGATCGTGATAGAACTGCTTCCAAACAGTTTCAGTAACCGTGTAGTTGATATCGTTTCCGATCAGATCCATGAGTTCAAACGGCCCCATGCGAAAGCCGCCGTGCTCGCGCATGGCCCAATCGATGGTGGCCATTCCGACATCCCCTTCCGGAAGATCCATCCACCGTTCCTCGAAAATCCGGATCGCTTCGCCGTAAAACGGTCGAGCGACGCGATTCACGATGAATCCGGGTGTATCCTTGACTATCACCGTCGATTTCTTCCAGGCATCAATCCGTTGGCGGACAGCCTGCAGAACGCCGGGATCCGTTTGAACGCCGGGAATGATTTCCACCAGAGGCATAAGCGTAGCCGGATTGAAGAAGTGAACGCCTAAAAAGCGATCGGGTCTTATGCAAGCACCGGCTAACGAAGTAATAGAAAGCGAAGAAGTATTACTGGCCAGCACCGCTGTGTCAGACACAACACGCTCCAGTTTTCGAAAGAGATCCTGCTTGACCGAAAGGTCTTCGATGACCGCCTCTATGATCAGCGTGCAGGACGCGCAGGCGTTCAGGTCACTGCTGTAGGATATATTGGCCAAGAGGAGCTGTGTCGCATCCAGCGACATCTTTCCCTTTTCAACCAACTTGGCAGCCGTCTGGGCGTGAGATTTTTGCGCCTTGTCAATCGCCCCCGGAAAACTATCAACGAGTACGACCGGGTGTCCGGCCTCTGCCGCCACCCAGGCGATTCCACTACCCATGGTTCCGGCGCCAACAATGCCAACCGGTGATTTTGAATCCAACGCTGCCATGGGGCGAATTTAACAAAAACGAGGGGGTATGACCCCTGGCGCAGGCATCCGCAGAGAATTTCTATGATTCCTTGGAAAATTAGGGTTAGCCTGCTATATTTGCATCCCTTTTCGGGCGCACTGCTCAAAAAGTTAAAAATCAGCTTAAAAAGTCAGTTTCTAGTTGTCATGGCTAATCATAAATCTTCCCTGAAGCGCATTCGTAACAGCGAAACCAAGCGCCTTCGTAACCGGTACCAGGCTAAGACGATGCGTAATGCATTGCGTGCTTTCTTCGCCATCACGGACAAATCCGAAGCCTCCAAGTCCCTTCCCGGACTGGCTTCCATGCTTGACCGTCTCGCCAAGAAGAATGTCATTCACAAGAACAAAGCCTCTAACCTCAAGAGCGAACTGTCGGTTCACCTGAACCACATGAAATAATTCAACGTTGACGGGACCAACGTCAAAGAGGCTGTCTACTACAGACAGCCTCTTTGCTTTTTATAACAACCCGCTTTTACGAAATGTGATGTACGATGTATCCATGCATCTTGCGGCATGGAAAAATTACCGGTGAACGCTTGGGCTGAAGAAGACAGGCCTCGTGAAAAACTGATGACGCACGGAAGGCATACCTTGACGGATGCCGAACTGATGGCCATACTTTTCGGCTCAGGGTCAAGACAAGAATCGGCGGTGGAGCTGGCGAGAAAAGTATTGCACTGCTACGGAAATGATTTGCAAGCGCTGGGAGCGCTGTCCGCCAAGGAGCTGATGAACTTCCGTGGGATCGGAGAAGCCAAGGCCGTCACCCTGCTCGCTGCCTTGGAGTTAGGCAAGCGACGGCATGTATCACAGCGACCCGAACAAACCAAGGTGGAGAGTAGCGAAACCGCCGCGCAGCTATTCCAGGAACCGCTGGGTGATCTGGGGCATGAAGAATTCTGGGTACTCTTCTTGAATCGCGCCAACCGGCTTATCGCCCGTCAACAAATCAGCAAAGGCGGAATTACGGGCACGGTGGCTGACCCCCGGATTATTTTTCAATCCGCGTTGGAGCACCGGGCTACGGGAATCATCTTGGGACACAACCATCCCTCCGGAAACCTGAAGCCCAGTGATGCAGATATCCGGTTGACCAAAAACATGAAAGAAGCCGGACGTGTTTTAGAGATCACGGTGTTGGACCACCTTATCGTCACGCGGGAAGGCTATTACAGTTTTGCAGACGAGGGGCGGTTGTAAGGAGATGGCCACTACGCTTTTTTTGAAGGGGGAAACAATATCTTCGCAAAAGCACGTTCCTTACACCAACCGATTCCATGCGAAACGTCAAAGACCTCATCCTGATCATAGCCGGTATAAGCAGCGCTGCCTTCGGCTTCGAGGGTTTTCTGCTGACCAACAACTTCATTGACGGCGGAGCCACCGGCGTCTCTCTATTACTGGCGGAAGTGACTCACGTGCCACTCTACCTTCTACTGGTCGTAGTGAACATACCCTTTGTGATCCTGGGCTATAAGATCATGGGACGCACCTTCGCCATCAAGACAGCCCTGGCTATTTCGGGCTTGGCGTTATGCCTGGCCTTCGTACATTTTCCGAATGTGACCGACGACAAC